>JAEYQF010000065.1 GCA_023410155.1 Verrucomicrobiota bacterium
CGTCAGATGGGGCGACTCGGTGAGCACCACGCCGAGAGCGGCAAACGCTACGTCTTCCGGCACGCGCCGTCCGGTGGAGAGGATCCAATCGTACACCCGCGAGATGAAACCGATCACCACCTCCGGCTGATGCCGGTCCAGCCAGCGGCAGAAGCTGGTCCGGTCCATGTTCCCGGTCCGCAACAGGGGCAGCCGGCGCCGCTTCGGCAACCACTCCTGCTGCGCCGCCTCGGAGGCACCGAGGCGGGTGGCGTCGTCGACCGCCGGAGGCGAGTGCGACAGCATCGCGCCGCCGATTCGCTCGTAACCGCGGTCAATCACCTCCCGCCACACCTGGCGCACGGCTTGGAATGTATCCGGCGCAACGATATGGAAGGGCACCGGTAGCCAGCCAAGGTCGAGGCAGATGACGGTGAAGTGGTCCGCCGGAAGCTCCAGGATGCTCGGACCGTCCGTGTGGGCGAACTGCGGCACGAGCAGCCCTCGAATCCCCCGGTGGTGGAGGACGCGACTGGCCGCCTCAATTGTCGCATAGTCGGCCAGGTCGAACTCGTACAACCGGTACCCACGTTGATCGGCCCGCGCTCGTGCCGCCGGCAAGAACCGGCCGTGCGTGGCGAAGTTGGGCATCCGACTGTCGACGAGGTAGGCCAGCGTGGCGCCGCTGCCGGTCTCGTGTCCGGCCCAGCGCTGGCGGGCGAGCGTGGCGAGCGCGGGATCCGGCCGGTAGCCGAGCTTTTCCGCCATCGCCTGCACCTTCACCCGGGTATCCCGCGCGATGCTCGGGCTGTTCCGGAGCGCGAGGGAGACCGTCGATTTGTCGAGCCGAAGCCGGTCGGCGATGTCCTGTTGCGTCACCCGGCGGTTCATCCAGCACGAGGGGATGAACGGGCGTCCACGGTGTCAACGCCCCCGCTCTGCCGCGCCCGCTGGCGCCGGAAATTCGCCAGTTGGAAAGCAATCCCCGGTGCTCGTCATCCAGCGCTCCAAACGCGCTTCGAGATCAGACTGCACCGCCGCGTCGGCGGAATCGCCCGCCCGGTTGCAGGCTTCCGTGGGGTCGAGATAGAGGTCGAACAGTTCCACGTGCCCGAGGGGTCGTCGCTGCCAGCCGTGCTTCTCCAGCAGGTGGGCACTCCGACTGTTGCCGACCAGTCGCGGCCCGTCGGGAAAATGGCGATACTCGAGTTTGTAGCGATCGGTCCGCACCGCCCGTAGCGGTTCCAATTGCTCGTGATACGTCTGCTCACCGAAGAGCTCGGAATGCAGCTCCCCGTCCTGCACCCGGCCGCCCATCAGCGGGACGAGGCTGCGGCCCTCCAACCAGGCGGGCGGGGACCGGCCGATGACGTCCCAGATCGTCGGATACAAACGAGGTGGCTGACGAGTCCGTCCATCACCCGTCCGCCGCGGAATCCATCCGGGCCGCGGAGCATCAACATCACCCCGAGGCCACCGTCCCGGAGCGTCATCATGCCGCCGGGCAGCTCGATCCCATGGTCCGTGGTGGTGATCACGAGGGTGTTCTCACTTGCCTGCGATGGCATGGCGGGTGAAGGCCGCCGCCAAGGCCCTGCGAACCATGAACTTTTCGAGGGTTCGAACGAAGGCCGTCGGCACCGCCCCTGCTTCGCTTGGCCTTCGACCGATGTATCACCTCCTCCGTTGGAACGACACCGAACCACCCCGCCACCACCACTCATCGCCCACGGCTCGCCTCGCCGCGCTCACGGTCGCCCTGGCCACGGTTAACACGCTCTCCGCCCAAACCTCCCCAGCGTCCAACCGCATGGACACCCCTGGCACGCCCGAAGCCGACGTTGTCGCGCTCGACGCATTCGTCACCCTCGGCACGCGCTTTGAACAGCGCACCGTCGTCGAATCCTCGGTGCCGATCGACGTGCTCGCGCAACGCGAGATCCGCCAGGGCGGCTACACCGAAACCGCAAAAGTCCTGCAAACGCAGATTCCCTCCTTCAACAATCCGCATCCGACCACTCCCGACGGCAACACGCACATTCGTTCCGCCACGCTCCGCGGTTTGTCGCCGGACCAGACGCTGGTGCTCGTCAACGGCAAGCGGCGTCACACCTCCGCGTGGGTCAACACCGGCGGGGCCATTGGACGCGGCTCCGTTTCGACCGACCTCAACGCCATTCCGACCACCGCGCTCGGCTCGATCGAAGTGCTGCGCGACGGCGCTTCCGCGCAGTACGGTTCCGACGCGATTGCCGGTGCCATCAACCTGGTCCTGCGTCAGGACGTAGGCTATCAGTTCACGGGCACCTATGGGGCCACCCACGAGTGCGACGGTGACGTCTGGGAAGCTTCATTGGCCGGCGGGGCGCGTTTGGGGGCGGAGGGATTCCTGCACACGACCCTCTACTACCGCGATCGAAATGCGACCAACCGGGCCCTCCCGGATACGCGCCAATTCTACTTCGGCCAGAATGCCACCACGGGAGCGCCAACCGCGCTCTCCGGTGCATTCGGCTCCGGCACGACTCAGCCGCCCGCCAACATCATCCTCGATCCTCGCGAAGCGACGGTGGATCGCAACGTCTGGCGCTACGGCGATGCCGACGTCGTCGAACAATCGCTCTGGCTCAACGCGGAATACCCGCTTCGGCCGGACGACCTGCTGACGCTGTACGCTTTCGGTGGATACGGCCGGAGCGAGGGCTACTCCAACGCGTCTTTCCGCCGGCCGGGGGACAACAACAACGTGCGCGCCCTCTACCCCGACGGTTTCCTGCCGTTCGTGGCCACCGACAGCACCAACGCCTCCCTTGGTATCGGCGGGCGCGGCCAGGTCGGTTCGTGGGAGTGGGACCTCAGCCAGGTTTACGGCGACAATTCCCTCGAGTATTCCACGGAGAATACGGTGAACGCCACCTTGGGCGCCGCGTCGCCGACCCACTTCTACAATGGCCGGCTCCGGTTCAGCCAAGCCGTGACGAACCTGGATCTGAAGACGTCCCTCGACGTCGCGTTTCTGCCCAACCCGCTCAAGATCGCCACCGGCGCTGAGTATCGCCACGATCAATACCGCATCACGGCTGGCGAACCGGACGCTTACCGCGACGGCGGCAGCCGCATCCTGGACGGCCCGGCAACCGGCGCGGCGCCAACGGTCGGCGCGCAGGGTTTTGGCGGCATTCAGCCGCGCGACGAAACGCGCGTGAATCGCGACAGTTATGCGGTGTACGCCGAGGTGGAAAGCGACGTCACCGCACGGTTGCGGCTCACGGCGGCCGCACGCTTCGAGGAGTTTTCCGACTTCGGCAGCACGTTGAACGGCAAGCTGGCGGCTCGCGTCGCGTTGGTGGGTGGCCTCGCAGCGCGAGGCTCGGTC
>JAEYQF010000362.1 GCA_023410155.1 Verrucomicrobiota bacterium
GACCAACCGATGAAAGGTGAACCGCGGGCACGCAACGGCGAAGCAGCCGTTGCGCGGCCCGCGGGTTATGGGGGTGTTACTTGGTCAAAGACTTCAAATACGCGACGACTGCGCGCGCGTCGTCGGCATCGAAGCGAAACTCCGGCATCGGCGGCAACGGGCGCGAACCATCGGCGCGCGTGCCATGCTGCATGAATTGGATCGCCTGCTCCTCCGTCATCGACGGCAAGCCCGCGATGGGCGGAGCGGCGGGCGACCAAGGCATCGGCACCGTCGGCGCGAAAGGCAGCGCGGCGCCCTCCAGCCAGTGGTCGCGCAGGAATTCACCGCGCTCGTTGCGCGGCGAGTGGCAGTCGGCGCATAGGCCGACGTTCTCCACCAGATATTTCCCGCGCGAGAGCAGCGGATCGACCGGAGGATTCGAGGCGGAACTCGCCAGCAGGGTGGACGCGCTCAGGACAACGCAGGCGAAGAGTGGGAGTGATGTGTTGATTCTCATGGGACGTGGACAGGGAAAGGAAGAGGGCGGCAGTCATGGCTGAAAGGGGGACGGTGGGAGCGGCGCGAGGGATCACGCCACGGCTTGTTCAACGCTGCGGCCGCTTTTCATCGCGTTGGCGAGCAGCGTGTAGGTTTTGGTCCACGCGCTGCGGACCTCGGGCGTGAACTCGGGACCGAGTCCCTTCTCGAGCGTCCACAGCAGCGCGGATCCGACCGTCGCGTAGTGTTCGTCGCGCACTCCGTAGATGACGTGGCGCGAACCGAGCTGACGCAGCGTCGGCAGGATCGTGTCGAGCCGATCGAGGACCGAGACCGCCGTCGCGATCATGTTCATCAACTTCCGTCCTTGCTCGCGCATGTCGCCGTGGAAAAGCAGTCGCAGCGCCGGATCCAGTTCGAACAACCGCGCGTAGAACAAAGCCGAGGCTTGTTCGGCGATCGGGCCGAGCTTGATGAACGAGGTGCGGACGAGGGCGATTTCCTGCGGATTCATGGCGAGTTGAAGGAGGAGGGAGGAGTCAGGACGAAAGCGGGCGGGACCAGACGGCGGTGCGTCGATCAGGCGGCGAGCCCGAGACGCTCGTTCGTGCGGCGCGGCGTGGCGATCAGCGGCCGCGGGCGGCGGCGATAATCCGTGTAGAACAGGAAGCCGAGCGCGGCAGAGAAAAGGCAGGAGCCCGTGATTTCGACGCTGAGCGGCAGCACCACGAGAGCGGTGAAGGCAGCGGCGAGGGCGAGGACGAGGGACAGTTTCATGACAAGGGATGTGTTGATGCCGCTGAGAATGCCACAGGCCGAAAATTTGCGGTATGGGCCGCCCGGGGTGGGCCGATCGGCCCATGCCAAAGCCCGGCCCGAGTCGGGACTGAGTGCGGACCACGTCGCGCCCACGTGCGTCCCGAGTCATGCCAAGATGCGCACCGGATCACGCCAAAGAGCGCACCGACCCGCGCCAAAGTGCGGACCACGCCGCGGCCGTGAGCGGCGCGTTTCCCCAGTCGCAAAGCGAGAATCGAGAAGGAAAAACTCGATGACTTGCCTCGGCTTTACTTCGCGGCAGCCCATCGCCAGCTTCGCGTTTCGTGAAGCGTATCCTGGTGATCGACGACGAGGCGAAACTGCGGAAGCAGTTTTCCGCGCTCCTTTCGCTGGAAGGGTTTTCCGTCATCGAGGCGCGCAACGGGCGCGAAGGCGTGGAGCTCGCACAGCGCGAACAACCCGACCTCGTGCTCTGCGATATCACGATGCCGGAGATGAATGGTCACCGCGTGATCGAGACGCTGCGCGCCGACGCGAAGACGGCGCACCTCCCGTTTATTTTCCTGACGGGTTGGAGCGAGCGCGGCGATGTGCGCACGGGCATGAACCTCGGCGCCGACGATTATCTCACGAAGCCGGTCGACCCGGATGAGCTGATCACCGCCGTGAAGACGCGTCTGCGCCGGGCCGAAGCGACGGTGCCCGCGGCTGCCAAACCCGTGAATGGATCTTCGCCTGCAGAGCCGCAGCCCGCCGCGCTGGAATCACTTGGTCTCACGCCGCGCGAGGCGGAGATCTTGTTCTGGGTGGCGCAGGGAAAAACGAATCCCGAGATCGCGACGATCCTCGGGATCGGCCTCACAACGGTGAAAAAACACCTCGAAAGCACCTTCGCCAAACTTGGCGTCGAAAACCGCACCAGCGCCGCCGCGATGGCGCTGGAGAAGTTGCGGTAAACAAGAACGCGCCGACGAATTGTCGTCGACGCGAGCGGATCCCGCAGGATCGGAAGATCACTTCCGATAGTCGAAGCCCGGTTGGGCGGGGCGGACGGGGAGGTTGGCGGGGAGGCGGCCGATCACGAGTTCCCGCGTGGCTTGGAAATATACGCGGTCGTTAACGCTGCGGTGCCAGGCGGCGCGGGCTTTCTTGTAGTCGACATAGGGCAGGCTCCAGGTGTGGCCCACGATCTTGCCGGTGGCGGGATCGACGATGATCCCGATCACGCCGACGCCGGCGCCGCCGGTGAGGGCCGCGGAGCGGAGTTTTTTGGAGCGCGGCGAATCCGGACGCGCGAGCCAACGTGTGTCGATCTGCGCGGCGTTGAATTTGGCCGCGTGGGCGGTGCCGGCCGGCGCGGGACGCGTGTGCCCGGTCGAGCTGCTGTCGAGCACGGTGACTTCGTAAACGAGTTTGCCGGTGAGCTTCGGGACAATCTTGCGGTGCGCGGATTTCGTCTGCGCGTCGACGACGGCGGTGTAGGGCTTCGGTTTCGGGTTCACCGCGACGACGATCATCGTGTGCCCCTTGTCGCCCGTTTCCTTCTTATACCAGATCGAGGCGATATCGCCGGGGCGCACGTCTTTCATTTTCGTGAGGCGGTGCGTGAAGCCGACGCGGTTCTTGATGGCCGAGTAGTAGAGGACGGGGTTGGGGCTGGCGGTGGCTTTGATCCCGCCAGTGCGGGGGTGCAGGATGCGGTGATTCTTCCAATCCCAGCCGTAGGTGCTGCGGAGGAGGTGGGTGACGAATGGCGCACATGTGGTGCGGTTTCGCGGAAGGATTTTCTTCTTCGAATGCGCAAGGCGGAAGAACGAGGAGTCGGTGGGCGAATCCCACGAGCCGCCGTAGGTGTTGAGGAACACGTCGCCTTCGAAAAATTTCCCGGAGGCGTGCGCGAGGAGCATCTGCTCGACGAGGGTTTCGCCGCGATCGAGGTGGGCGACGGAGCGTGCGCCGAACGCGGACGCAGCGGCGGCGAGGAGAGATGAGGTAAGGATAAGGAGGCGAGGGAAGGTCATGGCTGAAGCGGTGGACGTGTTCAGCATGCCGGAATCTCCAGCGCCGCGAAATGGGCCAGCCGGGGTGGGCCGATCGGCTAAGGGAGGCTCACCCAGAACCCGATCATCCTCGAGTCCGCTTCGGCGCGGCCGGGAGAAGGGAGCGGAGAACGACGACGCAGACCGCTCGCGCACAAACTCAGTCAGCGAGCAACTGCTCGCAGAGGGCGATGAGCCGGGCCCGCAGCGGTTCGCCGCGGTTGGCAAAGGTGCGCTGGTGCTGCTCGTATTCACTTTTCCCTGACACGGTCTCGATCGCGATCGGAGAAAAGCCCAGCGCGCGCAAATCGTAGGGACTCGCACGCATGTCGATCTCGCGGATGTCGCGGGCGAGCTCGAAGCAGTCGGCGATCAATTCGGACGGCGTGAACGGCGCGAGTTTGAACGCCCACTTGTAGAGATCCATGTTGGCGTGCAGGCAGCCGCGCTGTTCGAGTTGTGGTGTCGTCTCGCGCGTGGGCTGGTGGCGATTGAGCGGCCGGGCCGGTGCGGTGAAGAAGCGAAACGCATCAAAATGCGAGCAGCAGATCGCGCTGCCTTCCACGATCCGAGCGAGCTCGGCGGGCGCGAAGCGCAGGGGCCAGGCATTGTGCCGCGTTTCTTCCGGTGTCTGCCGATAAACCATCGCCCACTCGTGAAGGCCGTAGCAGCCGAAGAACGCGGGGCGCGTCTGCATCCCGCGGAGCAGGTCGCGCAACCAGAGGACAAATTCCCGCCGATGATCCGGCAGGGTGCCGGGCTCGATGCACACGCCCTCCGCGGTCTCGCGATACTCCGGCCAGCGCAGGAAGGCCCGCGCCTCCTCGCCCTCGAGCAGGACACCGGGGCCCGGATGCCACCGCCGCAGCCACGCGGGCCGGAAGGCATAGTAGCTGAAAAGGAAATCGTAGACCGGATGTTTCTCGCCGCGCGCCGCGCGCGCCTGATGTGGATCGGTCCACGCGCGCACGCGCATCTCATGCGCGCGCTGGCGCTCGCGCCAGAGTGGCGCGGCCAGCAGCGGAAGCGGAGTGGCGGCCGGAGACATGCCGCGGAGCATGCGCTGCGCGCCGGACCGCGCAAGCGCCCCTACACGGCGATCGCACGCGCGGCCGGGCTGCAGAGCTCGCGCGCCGCTGTGATGGCTTGGGCGACCTTGGCCGCCGCCGCGCGACACATCGCCGGCGTGTGCGAACTCATCACCTGGAGCCGGAATCGCGCGGTCGCGCGAGATACGGCGGGATATTCGATGAGATTCGTCACCACGCCTGCGTCGGCCAGCAGACGGACCGCAGTGCGTGCGACGTCGTCGCGGCCGATGAGCACCGGCACCATCGGGGCGGGGCGGCCCATCAGCTCGATGTTTCGTTGCGAGAGCTCTTCGCGCAACACTGCCACCGCGCCCGCGAGTTGCCGGCGGCGTTGCGCGCCCTCTTCCGAGCGCACCAGCTGCAGGGCTGCGTGCGCGATCGCCACCTGAAGCGGCGAGATGGCGCTGCTGAATGTCGTCGAGGGCGACAGGTGCCGCAGATACTCGCGAATCTCGCGGCGATGCGTGGCGACGAAGCCTCCGTTGGTGGCAAAGGTCTTCGAAAACGTGCCGATCACGAGATCGATCTTCCCGAGCATGCCTTGGCGGCCGAGTTCGCCCGTGCCATCCGTGCCGTTGCACCCGAAGTCGTGCGCCACGTCGACGACGAGCATCGCGTTGAACTCCCGGCAGAGTCTCTGAAACGCCGCCAGATCGGGCGAGTCTGCGTCCATCGAGAACAAGCTTTCCGTGACCAGCAGGATCCCGCCGCGCGGATCGCGAGCGCGGATGGCCCCGAGCTTGAGCCGGGCGTGGTTCACGTCGAGATGGCGAAAAACATGGACCTGCCTCGTTGAGGCGGCGGCACCTTCGTGGAGGCAATTATGGGCGAGCTGGTCGATCACGACATGGTCGGTTTCGCGCACCAGTCCGCGGAGCAATCCGTAACCCGCCGCCCAACCGGTGGGCGAGAGCACCACATACGGCATCTGCAGGTATTCGCCGATGAGTTCGCACAGCGGTTCGCACAATGACACGCCCCCCGCCAGCGTCGGAGAGCCGCCGCTGTGCACTCCGTAGCGGTCCATCGCGTCCAGCGCCGCTTCTCGGATGGCGGGATGGGTGGCGAGCCCCAGATAGTCCTGCGACGCGAAATTTATCCCGTGGGTGACCTGTCCGTCGGCGTGTTGGACCGAGGTCTCGGCGCCCGGCGTCGCCAGCAATTGTTTCCCATAGGGGAAACCGCCTTGGGCAACGCGCGCATCATACCAGGCGCAAAACGCCTTGGCCTTGTCTGCCAGATCTGGCCCGGGATGAGTGAGATAGTCCTGGATGCTGCCACCCAGAGGGTTGGCCGCGCGAGCGGTGGGAAACGGGTTCATTAGCGGGTGTTGATCGACCGGGCTGGAGCCGGAGCGCAGAGGCAGAAGCTTGGAGGATGCCATCTGGCCAGTCCGCCTATCGCCCTAACGATAAGAGCGCCGCGAGAACGCCGATGGGGCCTTACTTTAACGGACTCGCGGCAGAGCGTCCCGGGAAAGGACGAAAGTAAACCGGGAGAAAATCCCGGTTCACTTTCGCTCCGGCCCGCGCATCATGGGGCCCTCTTTGTTACCCTCATGATCGAAATGGCTGCCCCCAGCGTAGTTCTGGTCGAGGACCACACGATGATTCGCGAGCTTCTCGCGCGCATGGTCTCTCACGAGCTCGGACTGCGGCTAAAAGCGCATTGCACCAATGTGACTGAGGGCGAGGACGCCCTGCTGCGGCACAAGCCTGATCTGGCGATCATCGACTGGATGCTCCCCGATGGCCGAGGCTTCGACCTGATCCGGCGGGCCGGGCCCCGACTGGCTCGCACGCGCTGGCTGGTGATCTCCTCGACGGAGCAAGGTCACGTTGTGCGCGAGGCGGTGTCGCTCGGCGCGCACGGTTTCGTGATGAAACGTTCCGACCTGGCGACCCTGCGCGTCGCGATCAAGACCGTCGTCGCCGGCGAGAAGTATTATTGCCCCGACAGTTCGCGCCTGCTCGTCGACAAGCTCGTGGACGAGAGTCAGACCGTCGGCGTGAACCTCACCACCCGTGAGCGCGAGGTGCTCCGCGGCTTCGCGCGCGGTGAAAACCCCAAGGCGCTCGCGCACCGCCTCGAACTCACGCCGAAGACGGTGCAGAACCATCTGACGGCATTGAAGGAGAAGTTGAACCTGCACGAACCCGCCGAACTCGTGCGCTACGCCATCAAGCACGGCTACATCGAGGCGCCGTAAGCGGCTACGTGAGGATAGACTGCCCGCCGTGGGCGGTCTGAGTCGTGCCAACGTGCGGACCGGGTCGGGACCGGGTCGGGACCGGGTGCGTCCGAGGTCGCGACGAGGTGCGCTCACGCTCACGTCACGGTGCGAACCGCGTGGAGTCTGGGTCGGACTGGAGGTGGGTTATTGCGGCTCCGGTTGTCGGACTCCGCATGATGAACGCCTCAAGGACTTTATATAAGTTTGAACCGTATTACGGTTCGAACGCATCGAGGCAATGAGGGGACACAGCGAGGGCTCCGGGGGCGGCCGGGGTCTTCTTCCCTTTTCTCCCTCGGTAGCTCCCGTGCTTCTGTGGTTGAAAACAGAGCAACGACAGCAGGAGCGGGCGGCAGCGTGTCAGGTGCCGCGTTTGTTGCCGTAAAGTTCGAGGTGGAGGCGGTGGGCGTAGCGGTAGCCGCGCGATTTGCAAAGTTCGCTCAGCCATCCCGCGCGGGAGCGAATTTTTTCCAAGGTGGTGCCTTCGGGCATGAGAAGCACGCGGCTGCGCGGTATATCGCGGTGCAGCGAGGCGAGCATCGTCTCGATTTCCTCGATGTCGGAGGGCTGCGCGACGACGAACTTGAATTGATAGGTGTAGGCGTCGACCCACGCGCGCACGATCTCAGGCTGCCAGCGGAGCGCTTCGTGTTTGCGGCGCCAGGCAGGACTGAGGCGGTCGTCGGGCGCTGAGTTAAGCAGCTTGGGCGAGAGCGAGGCGAGGTCGCATGCGATGCCGTCGGGCGCGACTGTGGCTGCAGTCTCGATGGTGATGTGGTGGCCGAGTTCCTTGATCGCGGCCGCGAGGAGGCGGATGTCCTTGGCGATCATTGGCTCGCCGCCGGTCAGGACCACGTGACGGGCGGAGGGATGATGGCCGATCTCGGTGAGGATTTGCGGGATGGAGCGCGTGTCGCCTTCGGGATTCCAAGACGCGTAGGGCGTGTCGCACCAGTTGCAGCGGAGATTGCAGCCACTCGAACGCACAAAGACTGAGGGCACGCCGACGAGCGCGCCTTCGCCCTGGATCGAGTAGAAGATTTCCGAGATCAGCATCGGGGGACGGTGATGGTGGAGAAAAAACTAATCGCGAATGGACGCCAATCGACGCGAATAAAAGCCGAATTCCGCAAATGGTCGCGCGCGTCGGGGGAGTGCGCGGACTCCGCCCCGCGCCATTTCGTCCGTTGTGGTGATGCCGGATCCGAGACGATCGGTGGGCAGTGGCGTCATTCGCGGGCGACAGGTTTCTCCGGCAAGGGCGGCGTGCTCTCGTAGGTCGTCGGATCCGCGAGGCCCGCGTGCGCGAAGGCTTCGCGACGCTCGACGCAAGTGCCGCATCTGCCGCAGTGGAGCGCGCCGCCTTTGTAGCAGGACCACGTGCGGGCAAAATCCACGCCGAGCTTCGCGCCGGCGGCGGCGATCGCGGCCTTGTCCATGGCGATGAAGGGCCGCAGGAGTTGCACGCCGGCGTAGGTGCCGAGGCGCATCGCATCGCTCATCGCGCGCATGAAGTCCTCGCGGCAATCCGGATAGATCGCGTGGTCGCCGCCGTGGGCCGCGATGACCAGTCCCTCGGCCCCGATGCTTTCGGCGAAACCGCAGGCGATGGAGAGCATTATGGCATTTCGAAACGGGACGACCGTCTGCTTCATGTTGGCCGCTTCGTAATGGCCTTCGGGGATGTCACCGCCGCTCTTCAGCAAATCGGAACTGAAGAGCCGGTTCACGAACTCCATCGCGATGATTTCGTGACGCACGCCGAGCTGCGCGGCGTGTTCGCCGGCGAAGGGCAGCTCGCGATGGTTGTGTTTCGCGCCGTAATCGAAGCTCGCGACGGCCATGACGGTGTGCTCGCGCGCCGCCCAATGGAGCGCCGCCACCGAATCCAACCCGCCGGAACAAAGGACCACGACTTTCATGCCTCGATAGCCGCAAGAC
>JAEYQF010000368.1 GCA_023410155.1 Verrucomicrobiota bacterium
GTGCATCACCAGGGCGAGGGAGAAAGCGGCCAGGGGAAAAATCCAGCGCACGCGAAACGCGGCGAGCACCGTGAGTCCCACGAGCAGCACTGCGGCGGGCCAGAGCGCGCGACGATCCCCCTCGTGCTTGGAGCGACGAAGGAAAGCGACGGCCAGCAGCGCGAAGCTCGCCATGATGGGAACGAGAACGAGCACCACCTCGATGAGCGAACTACGGGCAAGCCATCCGCCGACGTGCGAGAAGGTGGCTGCGGGATCGAACGAACTTACGCGACGCAGCCAGACGCTGGGGTAGAGCCAGCCCTTGTAACCGTGTGCGATCTGCACGCCGATCAACGCGAGAAACATCACGAATCCTGCGCCGCCTTCGATCACACCGACGATTCGGATGCGCCCGGAGCTGGCGAGGCGGTGCGTGCTGTCGATCACCAGGCCCAAACCAAGCCAAGCGAGCGGATAAAGCAGATGAAGGTGCCGCAGTTCCCCGGGCGCCAACTCGAGCGGCATCCGATTCAGCACGCACGCGGCAGCAGAAAGGGTTGCCCCGAGAGCCGCCCAACGAAGCGGGTTTTCGCGGCCTTCCGGTTGGAATCGTCTCGTGGTGCCCGCCGCCGCCACCAGCAGGATCGCCGGAAAACCGATCGCGGGATCGAGCCAGAGCGCCAACGCCAGCGCGACGCTGGACGAGAGGGAAAACACCCGGACGAGGGCGGAGGGCGATCGTGCGGGCAGTGCATCGCGTAGCGCCCAGGTCGCCAGGAGAAACGCCCAGGTCCTTGGCGTGAGCACACCCGGGATGAATTGCGCGAACACCGGCGGGAACAGAACCACCACCCACGTGCAGAGTGCGGCCGCGGCCAGTCCGTAGCGCCGCAAGATCGCGATCACCACTCCGGCCAAGAACAGCCAGTGGGCGATGAGCGGTTCCCACAGCGCCATCCGCTCCGCGGAGATTCCGGGTGGTTCTCCACCGACCGCACTCGCCACCCACGCCAACGCTCCGAGCCAGAAGGAATAAGGAACGGGCGTGAAGTTGGACCGCCCCGTGGGCACCGTGTCGGAAACATAGGTGCGGGCCGGCCCTGTCCCGGCGAGCAAGTCCTGCGTCTCCGCGATCGCGCGGTAAGTCTCACCACGCTCGACCAGGCCGAGGAAATGCCTCTGTGCCCCGGCGTATCCGGTCCGCGAGTGCAGATCGCGGGCGGGAGGCGGGCTTCCTTGTAGTGATAATTCGGATACCCACCGGACCTGGGCCAGATCCGCGACCGCCGCCGCCGCAAGCGCGAGCGCGATCGCCAGCCAGCCCGCGACGAAGCCGAAGCGCGCCGGCTTAGCGGGCGGCGCCGGGCGGGGCGGATTTTGTCTCACCGTGCTCGTTGGAGAGTCCATGATCCTTCGTGGGGAGCATCGGCATGCGTGGTGGTGTGGCCGTCCGGCCAGATCACCGAAGTCTGGGTGATCGCCTCACCCTGCGGGAGACCGACGAAAATTTCGGGAGCGGACTGGGTCCACCAGCCGCTGCCAATGTGCAGCGTGTGATGGGTGGGTGGCCGGTTCGCATACGAGATCCGCACGCGCGCGCCGACGGCGGCGGGGTTGCCCGGAGCGCCGGCGAGGCGCAGCCTGAGCCACCGAACGGGAGCGTGGTTGCCGAGGTGAGCGGCGAGGCCTCCGTGGCGCGTGAGGAACAAATCGGGTTGAAAACGCCCGGGCGGCGCAAAGGCCGCGAGCGCCCGACCCTGGCCCCGCGCGAGCATGCCCGATTCAGAGGGATGCTGGGCGGCGAATTGCCCCTGCCCATTGCCTTTGAGCAGGAGGCCGACTCCGCCGTCGAAGCGGGGGACGTTGGCATCGGAGTTCTGCACGGCGGCGATGTCTGCGCTTCCGTCGCCATCCACGTCCAGGGCGACGACGCCCAGGATCGGGCCGATCTGCGCAAGCGGCGGGAGCGGTTCGAACCGGTATGTCCCGTCCGGCTGGCTCAGGAACACGCCCGAATCGAAGTTGCCGGCCGTGCGCACGTCCGCCGCCGTGACGAGCTCTTCGGCGAAGATGTCGTTGAGCGGAGCGCGGGCGAAGTCATTGTTTTTTGGATACCGACGGAGCACCGCGGGCAGTCGCGTGCCAAGTTCGGAGCGGGCGCGGAGGGGATAAAGTTGGTCGCCGTCGTGCACGGCTTCGACGATCAGTCGCGATCCATTGCGGGCAAAATCGCCGTAGAGCAACGTGGCCGGGTGCTCGCGGGTCGCCTTGTAGGGTGTGTTGCGTCCCAAGTTGCCGGCGACCAGGTCAGGCCTCCCGTCGCGGTTGAAGTCGGCACTCGCGAGGCTGTTCCACCAGCCGTGGCCGCCCGACGAAAAACCGCTGGCCTCGGTGTGGTCCTCGAACCGCCCCTGTCCATCGTTGCGAAGGAAGCGCACAGGGTCCCACTCGAGCGCCACCACGAGGTCCGGGCGGCCGTCTTGGTCGAGGTCCTCAAAGAGTGCGCCTTTCACGAGGCCGAGACGCGCGAGAACGGGGGACTCGCCGCTGATGTCGGAGAACCGGCCGCCGTCGTTGCGCAGGATGATGCTCGAGGGGATCTCCGGATATCGTCCCGGGATGGAACGTCCTCCGATGAAGAGATCCAGGTCGCCGTCGCCGTCGAGGTCCGCGGCGCACGCCGCACCGGCATTGATCGCGAGAGCGGGGATCGCGTTCGTCGCCGTGAACTCGCCACGTCCGCGATTGGAGTAGAGGACTGGCTGATATGCGGCCGGCCAAGCGGTGGCGTCGGCGCTCGCCTTGGTCAGGAGCAGGTCGGGCGTGCCGTTCCCATCAGCGTCAAACAGCAGTGCCGGACCGTCCTCGATGGGGGAAGCCGGAATGCCGCGCGGGGCTTCGGCGACGTAGTCTTTGCCCGTCCAACGAAGCACGCGGGCAGGGGAGCCGGTGGTCGCGGAAAGCCAGAACTCGTCCTGCATGTCTCCATCCAGGTCGGCGATTGCGAGCGCAGGTCCGCGACGGTCCGTGCGAAACGGGAGAAACGATTGCTCCTTTTCCGTGAACGTGGGTCGGGACCGGTCTGCGTGCTCCAGCGCCGCGAAGGTCTTGTCGGGCGCATAGAGCGGAGCGGGCGATGGGGGCGGGCTGGCACCCGAATCCTTCTCGGTGATCGTGTAGGCATGATCGGCTTTCAGGTTCTCGAGCACCTGCACGACTCCGGAGGGCCAGCGGATCGTCAGCCGCTTCATCGTAGCGTCCGAGCCCAGGCCGAAATGCGCGACCGTCTCGCTCGACGACGCATAGCCGCGAGCCACGGTCAGGGTCTGCGCCTGCGTGCCGGCGCTGGTTTCCGCCGTGAGGATCGCGCCGATCCCGTAGCGATTCGAGCGCGTGCCGCGCAACCGGATCTGGATGCGGTGACGCCCGGTCGTGTCGTTGCGAAAAACTGAAAGACCGCCGTCGTAGCTGAGGTAAACGAGATCGAGGTCGCCGTCGTTATCGAGATCCGCGGTGGCAGCGCCAAAGGAAACACCCACCTCGCCGAGGCCCCATTCAGCGGTCACGGGCTCGAAGCGACCGTCGCCGCGATTGCGATAGGCGAGATTGGCTTCCGCGAGCGGAGGCGAACGTTTCATGGTGTTGATGCGCTGCATGTCGGAGAGCGCGCGCATCATGTCGGAGAGCAGGTCACTGTTGTTGGCTTCGCGAACCATGCCGTTGGTGACGTGAAGATCGGCCCAGCCGTCGTTGTCGAAATCTTCGAAGCGCACGGACCAGGTCCAGTCGGTCGCGTCGATCCCGGCCCAACACGCGGCCTCGCGGAAGACGCCCTGGCCCGCGTTCAGGTAAAGGGCGTTCCGCATATACTGCGGCGCCGTCTGGTCGGCGGTGAGTGTGGCCAGCACATCGTTGCGCGACGCGGCGAGTCCGCGCCGATCCTTCTCGCGGGTGGTGGGAGCCATGTCGGCCACGAGGAGATCGATCAGTCCGTCGTTGTTGATGTCGCCGGTGTCGGCTCCCATGGAGGAGTAGGGCGTGTGAGGCACCGCCTGATCGAGGACGTTGGTGAAGGTGCCGTTGCGATTGTTGCGGTAGAGCCGGTCAGGGCCGGAGAAATCGTTGGCAACATAGATGTCGGGCCAAAGATCGCCGTCGTAGTCGAACCACACGGCGGCGTGCCCGAACGTCGGCCCGCTGATCCCGGAGTTGGCGGTGACCTCGGCGAACGTGCCGTTGCCGGCATTGCGAAAGAGCCGGTCTGGCCGGCCGCCCGGCTCGAGGCCATCCACTTGATTGGTCAGCAGGAAGAGGTCGAGATGCCCGTCGCGATCAAAGTCGGCGAAGCATCCGATGACGCTGCCGTCGATGATCGCGAGGCCGCGCTTTTGTGCCTCTTCGCGAAAGGTGCCGTCACCCTGATTTATATAAAGCAGGTTCGGGGCGTCGTTTCGAGCGATGTAAAGATCGAGCCAGCCGTCATTATCGACATCCGCAAATGTGGCCCCTTGGTGCCAGATAGGTTTTTCTTCTGACACCGAGCTGCGCAGTTTCGTGAACCACGAGCCCGTCTCGGCCAGTCCGGCCGAGTCGGTAACGTCGGTGAACCTCCAGCCGCCGAGGTTTTTGAAGAGGCGACCGGGCTTGGTTTTGGTGCTCACATAGAGATCGACCTGCCCGTCCCCGTCGAAATCTCCGGCCGCCACCCCCGAGCCCATCGCACCGCCCATGAACGCACGATAGCGCGACGCCCACATCTGCGGGTCGTCATAGCGATTCACCAGCTGCAATCCCGTCTGTTCCGGAGACAGCTGCTGGAACATCGTTTTGCTTCCCGCCGGCGACGAGGGAGCAAAAGGCCGCGACTCCACGAATGCTTCTGCGGCGATCGACGACCAGCCTGGGCAACAAAGAAGGACGAGCGGGCAAGCGAGCCTCAGGAAGCGCATGAAAGGGGAAACGGGTGCCAACGCCGGACGGTCGCTCGCGGTGAGCGCAGGGGAAGATCCGGTGATCCGCCGCAGCTTGTGCCGCCCTGCCGAACGCGCAACGGACCAGTCGATATACGCAGGGATATACCCATGGCCATAGGTTCAAAGACATCTTCCGTTAGAGGCGAAATGCGCCATTCGGGATTGTCGCAAATAGCCCGTGGAACTCAGGTGCCTAACAGATTAATATTAGCATCGCGCAAGCAGCCTATATATACGGTGACTACATCGTGAGTCGCCGTCCAGAGGTGCTGCGAGTGCCGTGGGCTCCGCCTCTTCGTCGCGGTTGGGCGGGACCCTCGAATCACCCCCTGCGGCGCGCGCATTTGCGCGCCGTCCAACACACACCCCTAATGATAAAATCCACGCTAAGCCGCCCAGCCGGCTCCGCCGCGTTTTTGCTGGCGAGCATGCTCGTCGCCAGTTCGACGATGGCCCAAACTGCGCCCGCACCGAGCGCTCCTCCGAACGACGATGATGTTGTGACCCTGTCGCCGTTCGAGGTGTCCACGGACCAGCAGGGCAACAGCTACTCCACGACCAGCACGCTGGCGGGCAATCGGCTCAACACCGATCTGCGCGATCTCGGCACCTCGCTTTCGGTCTACAACACCCAATTTCTCAGCGACATCGGAGCAACGGATGCCCGCTCGCTGCTCCAATACACGCTCGGCACCGAGGTAGGTGGCGTGATGGGCAACTACTCCGGCTCCGGCGGCGGCAACGCTCCGGACACGGGTGCCGCCTATCGCAATCCGCAATCCACCAACCGCGTCCGCGGCCTTGTTGGTGCGGACAACACGCGCGACCTCTATCTCACGAATATTCCGTGGGACAGTTACAACGTCGACGCCGTCGACATTCAACGCGGTCCCAACGCCATCCTCTTCGGCCAGGGCAGCGCCGGCGGTGTGATCAATACGCGCAGCAAGCAGGCGAGCTATCGCAACTTCGGCGAAGTCGCCCTGCGCGTGGACGAATACGGCAGCCTCCGCGGCTCGCTCGACTTCAATCGCGTGCTGTTGGACGACGAACTCTCGCTGCGCATCGCGCTCGTGAACAACCCTTCCAAGTTCAAGCAGGAGTAGGCGTTCGAGGACTTCAACCGCCAATACGCCGCGCTGCGTTTCGAGCCCAAGTTCCTCAAACGCGGCAATGCGCGCACGATCATCAAGGTCGACGGCGAGCTCGGTTCTTCCAAGAGCAACCGCCCGCGCAACATGCCGCCGGTGGATCGGATCACTCCGTGGTTCTCGATCGACACGCCGACCTACAATCTCGCGTGGCTCAACGATGCCAACTGGCAGATTCCCGGTCGCGGTGACGCCGTTCGTCAGGATTTCAACAACGTGGCGAACCCCAACTTCCAACCGCTGCTCGGCGGCAACGGCGCCGGCTTCGCCGGCTATTTCGGTGGCCCGGTGTTCCAATACAACAACGGCTCCCTGACGCCCGAACTCGCGATGACGCTCAATCCGAACACCTACCTTGGGTTGAATTCACTCGGCGAGCGCGACGGCAATATCGGCGGCCTCGCGCCGGCGGGGCCTCGCGGCATGCCGGGTTATCGAGATTACGCGTTCGAGATGGGCCTGCCCTTCGCCTCGCTCACGAAGGATAAATTCATCACCGATCCCAACATCTTCGATTTCTATAACCACCTCATCGACGGAAACGCGAAGCGGGAATGGTATGACTTCAAGACCTACAACGCGTCGCTGAGTCAGACGTTTTTCAACGACAAGCTCGGCTTCGACATCGGCTATCACGACGAGAGCTACAAGAACGGCGGCTATAATCCCGTTTCCAACACGATCTACGTCGACGTGCACTCCCGCTGGATCGACGGCACCAACACGCCCGAGGGCGGCTGGTATCAGGACGGCACGCCGAATATCGGCGCGGGCCGCCCGTTCGTGACGCTCGGCAACGACGAGGGTCGCTCCCGGACCGACCGCGAGAGCATTCGCGCGACTGCGTTCGCGACGCATGACTTCGATCGCGGTCCGGGCACGCACTGGCTCCTGCGCCTGCTCGGTCAGCACACCGTCACCGGCATGGCATCCGAGGACAAGATGTATCAATACAACCAGCGCTGGAAGAAGGCCACGTTCATCGGCGACTACTACAGCCACCCGATGTTCGACGACATCAAGCAGAACCAAGGTCGCTTCTGGGCCGACTTCGTGCCGATGCGCGTCGTTTACGTGGGCCCGAATCTGCAGGGCAAATCACTCAGCGATAACTTCGGCATCCGCGGCCCGTCCGTCGACCCGGTCGTGGGCGATCGCGTCAACCTCCGCTACTTCGATTCCACTTGGACGGCCACCGGCGTGAACCCCGCGGATCCCTGGTTTAACCAAGTGACCGTCGGCCTGCCGGGCGGCGGTGGTGCGGCTGCGTCCACCCAGTCCGAGAATCCGGCCAATTACGTGGGATGGGTCAATCGCGAGGTCAGTCTCCTGACCGACAGCAACGACGCCAATCGCGAGTTTCTCACCGAGCACCGCGACTGGGACGATCGTTACAACGACGCCTACGCGTTCGTCTGGCAGGGCAAGTTCTGGAACGACTCGATCATCGGCACCGCTGGCTGGCGCCACGACAAAGTCGGCCAGACGCTCACCCGGTGGGACAACGACGGCGCCACCTCGGATCCGGCGAGCATCCCCTACAACGTGAGCACCGTCGGCCCGATCGAGAAGAACTCCCGCAGCTGGGGTGTCGTCGCGCACTTCGACCGGCTGCCCTTCCTTTCGGAGTGGATGAGGCGCCTGCCTGTCAGCATCAGCGCGACCTATAACAAATCGAACAACTTCCAAACCGGCCAGGTGTTTCGCGACTACTTCGGCCAGGAGCTGCCGCTGCCCAACGGCGAGACCGAGGACATGGGCATCGTGGTCGCCACCAAGGACGGGAAATACTCCCTCCGCGTGAACAAGTTCGAGTCCGCCGTGAAGAACAACGTCTCGTCCGGCGTCGAATTCTGGCGCTACGGCAACAACATCGGCATCTTCGCGCAGGCGTATCATCAATTCAAATACAACTACGAGATCCGCGGTAATCCCAACAGCCAGCGCTTCGGCGACGGGATCATCAGCAATCTGCCGGAGCCCACCGCCGAGAGCCCGAATGTCAGGTGGTCGGTCGACTATCAGCCCGCCGCGGGCCAGACGCTCGCGGAAGCCAACGCGCTCGAGACCGCGGTCATCCAGGCGTGGGACCAGTGGCTCACGGAGATGGCTCCGCTGCCCCAGACGATGGCCGAGGCGTGGGGTTTCAACTGGTCGGACGACTTCACCGAGACCGGGCTGGATTTCCGCTTCACGGAAGACCTGCTCGCGGAGGGCTACGAATACGAGTTCCATGCCCAGGTGACGGACAACTGGCGCATCACGCTCAACGCGTCGCGCATCAAGTCGTATCGCTCCAACATCGGCGCGACGCCCGCTCCGGGCGGCGAGATGACGATGATCGAGTATCTCCTCGATTTCGATCAGCGCATCAATGAGACCGCCATGGGCGATCTGCGCGTGTGGGGTGGTGGCGCCGGCGGTGAAACCGCCCGCCAGAACTGGAACGGCTACGCTGACGGCGACCTGAAGGCGCGTCTTGCCGAGCAGGGCACCGTGGTCCCGGAAAACCGCCTGTGGCACGTGAACTTCATCACCAACTACGATTTCACCGAGGGGAAGCTCCGCGGGTGGAACATTGGTGGTGCGGCCCGTTATCAATCCGCGGCCACGCTCGCCTACAAGCCGATCCAGCAACCCAACTATATCGAATACGATCTCGGCTCGCCGTATCGCGACGACTCGCAGCTCGATTTCGACGTCTGGCTGGGCTACGGACGCCGCATCTTCAACGGCAAGGTCGATTGGCGAGCGCAGATCAACGTGTCCAACGTTGGCGTCGGCAACGAACTGATACCTGTGACCGTGCAGCCAGACGGCAAACCCGCCGCCTGGCGCATCCGACCTCCGCAGCAAATATTCCTGACTAATACATTCCGCTTCTAGTTATATAGAACCGGCGGAATGCTCACCCCGGGGCGAAAGCTCCGGGGTTTTCTTTGTTCCGAGTCGTGCCCAAGTGCGGACCGGGTCGGGCCAAGGTGCGGACACGGTCGCGACGAAGTGCGGCGTGAGTCGTGCCACGGTCCGGAGCGACTCGGGAGCGGTGGCGCGCAATTACTCGATGTCGATGATGCCGCGCTTGACGGCGGTCACCAGTGCTTGCGTGCGGTCCGACACCCCGAGCTTGGAGAAAATATTCGCGATGTGGATCTTCACCGTGCCGACCACGAGACCCAGCTGGGCGGCAATTTCCTTGTTGCTGAGTCCTTTGGCGAGGAGCTGCAGCACTTCCATCTCGCGAGGAGAGAGCTGCGCGAGCATGCGCTCGCCGATGCGCGAGGCGATCTGCGCCGGGATATACTGTTCGCCGCGATGCACGGTGCGGATCGCCTCGAGCAGACTCTCGAGCGCCATCTCTTTCACCACGATGCCGGAGGCGCCGGCACGCACGGCTTGATACACTTCTTCGCCGCGCGCGTAATTGCTATAAATGAGGACGCGGCAGCCGGAAAACTCGGCGCGCAGAGCGCGGGTGGTTTCGACGCCTCCGGTTCCGGGCATGCGCAGGTCGAGCACGACCACGTCGGGGCGAAGGCGGCGGTAAGCCTCGATGGCTTCGTGTCCGTCCTCCACGTCGGCGACGACCTCCATGTCGGGTGCGTCGCCCAGCGCGGTCAGCAGACCCATGCGGATGGCCATGTGGTCGTCGGCGAGCAGGACGCGGATTCTTCGGGCGTCAGTTTCCTTCTGCATGATGTGGCTCCTCGGCTTCAGGAGAATGGGGAACGGTAACTTGCACGGAGGGTCCGCGGCCGGGCGTGCTGTCGCTCCTCAGGGTCCCGCGGAGTTTCTTCGCGCGATTGCGGATCCCGCGCAGGCCGAGGTGTCCGGCGCGGCTCTGGAGGACGGTGGAGGGTTCAAAGCCGACCCCGTCGTCCGCGATCGTGAGCGAGATCTGGCCGGGGCGATACTGGATCGAAATCGTCACGCGCGTGGGATTGGCGTGGCGTAGGGCGTTGGTCGTCGCCTCTTGGGCGATGCGGAGAAGGTTGTGGTTTGTCGCGCGTCCGAGGGCGAAGGCCGCGCCCTGCACCTCGACGGTGATGGTCGTCTGCTCGGCGTCGACGAAGGCGACCAGGTTCTTCAGCGCCTCGGCGAGGTCGGCGCCGTCGAGCAGGGGTGATTCCATGTCCCACACGGCGTGCTGCACTTCCTGGCGGGCGTGAGAGACCATGTTGCGCGCGACGTTGAGGCGGCTGCGGATATCGCCGTCCACGGCCGGGAGCTTGAGGGTGGTGTCGAGTTGGAGGATGGCGCCGGTGAGGCCCTGCTGCACGCTGTCGTGGATCTCGTTGGCGAGGCGGTCGCGCTCGGCGAGGGTCGCGGCGTTGCGGGTTTCCTCGCTGAGGCGCCACATGGCGTTTTCGAGCTCGGCGGTGCGCTGGCGGACGAGCAGCTCGAGCGCGCGATTGCGGCGGCGTTCTATATAACTGGCCCAGCGGACGAGTGTATAAAGCGCGGCGCCCGCGAGCAGTCCGAAGAGCGCGTAGCCGGGAAGCGTGCGATACCAGGGAGGCAGGATTTCGAAGAGAAACGAGACGACCTCGCCGCGCTGATCGTGTTTCGCGGAGAGGCGAACCTGGAGCGCATACTTGCCCTCCTGAAGGCCGGCGAAGCTCACTTGGGAGCCAGCCATCGGGCTCCACGGGTCGGTGGGCGCGAGTCGGTATTCGTAAGTCGGCGAGCGCCGGGCGGCATCGCTGCCGGAGAAGAAGCGGAAGGTGAGTCCGTTGCGGTCGAACGGGATCTGAAGCCCCGGGGGGAGGCTCCGCTCCACAAGCAATTCGGCGCCGCGGGTGTCGGTGAGCGAGACCAGAACCGGCCGGGCGCGGACGCGAGGCTCGTTGGCCCAGCGGTGGTCCACGTGGTAGAGCGACTGGCTGGCGGTGATCCACACGTCGCTGCCGGGCAACACGCGCAGCATCGGGTAGCGATCGTTGATCAGGTCGAAGCTGGTCGAATCGATCTCGTAATCGTCGCCGGTGCGGGAAAAGCGAATGATGCCATCGTCGTGGGTCGCCCACAGATCGCCGGCTTCGTCCTTTTGCACGCGGGCGATCCAGTGGGGCGAGCGCTCGAGCACGCTGCTGATTTCCGGAGCATCGCGCCAGGTGTTGAGCGCCTCGTCGAAGAAACGGCGCTCGCCGACATCGCCGCTGAGCACGGCGACATCGCCGACGGCGCCAATGTTGATCCACGGACGACGTGTCCAGGTGGAGTTGGGCACGATGTCGAAGCGGAGTTGTTCGCCGTCGCGCCAGAGGCGGCCGACTTGACCGGCCATCTCGATCCACACCGAGGGTCCGACCTTGTGGGCGAGGGAGGGGTAGGTGACGCCTTTCGTTCGCGACGAGGTCTCCTGCCAGCGTCCGTCGCGCCAGTGCAGCAAGGCGATCTCGGTGCGACCGATGGCGTAGCAGTGCTCGTCATCGGTCATGATGAGGTGAGCCATGTCCGAGACTCTCGCGACCTCGCTCAGGCTGCCGTCCTCCTGCATGGCAAAGACGCGATCCGCGCCGCCCACCAGCATGCGGGAGCCGCTCGCGGCGAGCGCCCAGGCCCCGAGGTCGGGTTGGAAAGGATGCAGCTCGAACGCCGTGGGTGCACCCGGGGCGGAGTCGAGTGCGCGATAGAGTTTCCCGTCGGACGCTATATAAATGCGATCTTTCCAACGCTCGACCGTGGGCCAGCCGAGGGTGAGCCCCAGTCGCTGGCCGAAGAATGTCAGGGCGCTGCTATATAGAATCTTCTCGATCCCATCCTCTGCGGCGACCCAGAGCACGCCCGGTTCGCGATTGGCGAGGGCGGTGATGCGGTGATATTCGGGCGTGGTGAGCGCGAGGAGCACTTCGCCCCGCGCCGAGTAGAGATAGAGGCCCCTGCCGGTCACCGCGATGGCCAGGCGTCCGTCGGCGAGCCGGTGCAGCACCGCCACGCGACCACCCAGCCCATCGCGCGGCTGCGGGCCCCAGGGGGAACTTTGCGGCTCCCACGGCTGGAGTTGTTTGCCATCGAAAATCACGAGGCGACCATCGAGCAGCGAGAGCAACGTGCGCTGATGGTCGACGGGAGTGGCCAGCTCGACGACGACCTCGTCGAGGTCGCTCGGCGGTGCGACGACGAGCTGGCGTCGCGCGATGTCCACGGAGTGGAGCGGGTGGTTGAAGGCGGAAACGTAAACCACATCGCCCACCGCAAACGCCCGCGCGATGCGCGGGTGCGGATAGAGCTGCGTCGTCCGCTCAGCGAAGCTCCAAAACGCGACCCCGTTGGGGCTGACGAAATAAACTCCGTCGCGCGTGGTGATCAGGTCAAAGAAGGACGCCGAGCTGATCCAGTCCGGCGCGTCGGGCGGCACCAGCGGTCGCGCGTAGATCCGACCATCCGCGCGAACTTCCGCGACTCCCCACGAAGCGCGCGCGCCGTAATACATCCGTCCGTCGGCAGCCGAGGCGACGCACGACATCGTGATGCGGTCGGGGCCGCGGTCGGCGAGATTGGTCCAGACCGTGTCGTTGAGAATCGCGTAAACCCCGTCGTGGATCACCGCCACACGGCCGAAGCGATCGAAGTCCAGCCGGGCACCGCGCGGACCGTAGCCGACATCTTCGAGTGAATACCGACGGGTGAACGGTTGACCTCGGACGGGCAACGAGGCCGCCGCGGCCACCGTTGTCATCAGCAGGCAGGCTCCGAGAAGCCAGCGGGCGACCTTCGCACGCGGCGAGGGAAGACGGACTGTGGGGTCTGACGAGTGGGGCATGCGGAGTGGCACTCGCGAAGCGCGCGGAACCTGAACGTCGGGGCCGCGCAGGGTAAAGGCGATTTCTCGCGAAACCCAGCGTTTTGAAGGGACTGGGCGCGCCGCTATTACCGCGGGCATAGCGAGGCTTACACCCATTGCCACATTGCGACAGGACGGGGGTGGGCCGCACATTGCGCGCGAAAACCCGCGGCGCAGGAAACGGCCGGCCGCGGCCAACCCCCATGTTTTCGACGGCCAGAGTTTTGCTTTCGATTTGCCCCTTCCTTCGTCCGCGCGCGAACGCGCACAGCGGTCGTGCTCGGGGGCAGGATGGCATGGCGGGGAAACGGATCGCATGACGTCTGGGCTCGATCATGTTTCGCGGCGAGTTTCGCTGGTGGCCGCTGGCGCGTCGGAGGGCTGCGTGGCCGGCGTGGTGCGTTTCGCGCAGGAGCATGGATGGCACCTCTCGGGAGATCTGGATCGCGTGGCGCGGTTGCCTCGGGGCTGGACGGGCGACGGCATCGTGATCGCGTTGCCTGATCGCGCCGGCATGATCCCGCAGCTCACGCAGGCCGGCATCCCCTGTGTGGCGTTCACGACGGACTACACGACTGCGGCGGTGCCGTTGGTGGGGCCGGACGAGGTCGCGATCGGTCGGATGGCGGCGGACTACCTCATCGAGCGTGGATTCCAGACGTTTGCGTGCGCGCCGTTTTCCGTGAGCACCATCAATGCCGGACGGCTGTATGCGTTTCGCGAACGAGTCACGGAGCGAGGGTTCTCTTATCGCGTGCTCCCTCCGGCTTACGATCGACCACACGAACGGGCAGAGGGCGAGTGGATCGACCGTCGCCGCGCGTTGGTCGGGCAACTGCGACAACTCCCTGCGCGCACGGCGATCTTTGCCTACGACGATGGCGTGGCGACGGACTTGGTGGATAGCATCCGCCACGCGGGCTTGTTGATTCCCGAGGACATCGCCGTGCTCGGCGTGGGAAATTCCGTGTTCTCCGCGGGTGCGACCGTGCCGATTTCGACCGTGGAACTGGACCTTGAGCGTCTCGGCTACCAAGCCGCCGCGCTGCTCCACGAGCAAATGAGTGCTGCGGTGGCGCCGGTTTCCCGAGCGGTGGCGCCGAAGGGTGTCGTGACGCGCGTGAGCACGGAAACTGGAGCGGTGGCGGATGAGCGCGTCATGCGTGCGCTCGCATTTATCGAGCAGAGTTTCTCGGACCCCGCGCTCGGTGTGGACTGCGTCGCGCGGGCCGTCGGCATGTCGCGGCGCAATCTCGAGCGCAGCTTCCGGCACGAGACCGGCCGCACGATTCACGAGCATATCGTGAACATTCGCATGCGGGAGGCGGCGCGGTTGCTCGCCGAGACGCCGGCGATGCGCGCCGCCGATGTGGCGCGGCAGGTGGGATTGGTCGGCGAGCGGACCTTTTATCGGGTGTTCCGGCGCCATTTCGGAAAAACTCCCAAGGCGCACGGCTCTTGGGCCTCGCGTGTGGGCAAGGTCTCCGCCATCGTGCCGCCGACCGTATCTCCCGGTCACAAGACAACCCCCGAGGAAGAGGCGTCGGTGCCCATCGGCCCCGGCACCTCGTGCTCACTTGCCTGACAAAGCCCTTCTCTGAACTGCTTCCAATGATGATGAAAAAACTGCTCCTGACCTCGATGCTCACCCTTGGCCTCGCGCGATCGCTGGTGGCGGACCCGGCTCCCAAAGTCGGTTTCGACTGGTTCGAATACCGCGGCGAAGACCCGGAGCCGAAAGCGACCCTTGCCGCAGACGAGTTCCGCAATCCGATCCTCACGGGTTTCTACCCGGACCCGAGCATCTGCCAGGTGGGGGAGGATTATTACCTCATCAACTCCACCTTCTCCTACTTCCCCGGCATCCCAATTTTTCACAGTCGCGATCTGGTGAACTGGAAGCAGATCGGCCACGTGATCGACCGGCCCGACCAACTGCCCTACGACAAACT
>JAEYQF010000369.1 GCA_023410155.1 Verrucomicrobiota bacterium
TTTCGGACCACTCCGCGTTGGGCTGTGGTGAGTTTTTGGATACGGGGAGCGTCAGCGACACCTCTCCGCCGCCGGGGATGCAGACATCGCTGCACATCAGCCAGTCCGCGGTGGCCTGGAGCGTGACTTCTGACTCGGCGAGATCGGCGGGTGGCGTGATTTGAACAAGGAGGAAGGTTTCGCCCTCGTAACCGTTGCCCACGATCGTGCCCGTGCGATCGAGCAGGGCGATCGGCGCCGGCCACTGGATATCGCCCGCGGAGAAGCCGGGCGGGAGCTTCCAGTTCAGGCTCGTGACGTAACCAGTGCCCGGGTTGATCCAATACGTATGCCAGTGCTCCTCATGCACGAGCCTCAGGGCGACGGTGAACGGCCGGCCAGGCTGGACGGATTGTTCGGCGGCCACGAGAGATGCGGTGACGTGCGCGTCGGAGCCGGACGCGCCAAAGGCAGCGGACGCAAACGCGAGGCACAGGCAGGTGAGGAGGCGGCGAAACAGCATGGCAAGCGGAGTCTGGGTGTGTAGGGCGAGAGGCGCAAACCGGGACATTTCTTCCCGACGCAGCTGAACGCGCGAAGATCCGCTCAAGAGAGCCTGTTCGGGTGAGAGCAGGCCGGCTCAGGGACGTTTTACCTGATGCGCCAGGATGAGGGTGAAGAAGCAGAGCACGAGATTCTGCAACGGGAGCTGCAGCGGCGTGGGCAACGCGTAGATGATGCACACGGCGGGCAGCCACACTCCGAGATTGGAAATGAGCAGCGGCAGGACTTTCCGCCGATACCAGCCACCCGCGCGCAGCTCGCCGGCGATCTCGCGCGTGTTGAACTGAGTCTCCGTCCATTCATAGATGAGCGCGGCAACCGGCACGGCGACGAGCGGGCAGTAAACGAACTGATCGGAGAATGTCTTGGCTGCGATCGTGCCAAGGTCGTTGCCCTCGCCCCAGACCCGGGCGAGCAGTCGATACCAGAGGTCGATCTCCAGGCCCTTGTAGGCCCAGAAGGCGGTGATCACGGCGCCCTGCGCCCACGTGTAGCGCGAGCGGGTGGACCGTTGCGCACGCAGGAACGCGAACGGGAGCAGTCCGCCGAAGAAACCCGTGGAAAGAATCGAAAAACCGACGCCGATCTCGTGGCGGGCGGCCGCGATGCGGCCCACGAATTCGCGTGTGGGGCCGTGTTGGTAGTAGGCGAGCACGAGCGCGAGCGCGCCGGCCTGAAGGACGAGGCCCGGGGCGATATTGGCCCGCGCGCTGCGCAGACCGGCTTGCCAGGGCGATGCGTGAGCGGCCGGCGGAGTAGACATGGAAACGTGCAGTGTCGCTCCGCGGGAGGAAGCGGCCAAGCGATTTCCGGGTCGCGAGCCACCACGGCACGAGTCGGGACTGGGTCCGGATCGGATCGCGGCGTGGTGCGGCCTGAGTCGCGCCGCGTGGGTCGCCGGGACGGGCCGCCTCCGGTGCTCACTCGCTCGTCAGGGCGGTGGCCGGGCGGCCGAGGATAGCGGTGAACACCACGGTGGTGCCTCGGTTCGGCGCGGAGGTGAGGGTGAGTTCTCCGCCCAGAGATTGGGTGAGGCGTCGCGCGAGCGAGAGTCCGAGGCCGAACCCGGAACCCCGGCGGGTGAGACCACCGTCGACCTGCGCAAAAGGTTGGGCGATCCACTCGAGTTGCGCGGCGTCGAGACCCGTGCCGGTGTCTTCGACTTCGCAGCGGAGAAACTCGCCGGCGGCGCGAAGGCGCACGGTAACGCGACCTTGTTTCGTGAACTTGACGGCGTTGTCGACCAGGGCGCGGAGCACCTCGAAGAGCACGGCGCGCGGGGCAATGAGCTCGGCGGGGAGGCGTGGATCGGTCTCGCCGGAAAGGGCGATGTGGCGCAGTTCGGCGCGGGCGCGGAAGGGGGCGAGCGTTTGCTCGAGCAGGGCGGCGGGAGAGAACACGACCGGACTGAGGAGAAGCGTGCCGGCCTCGGCTTGGTTGTAGGCGACGACTTGCTGGAGGAGCTGCAGGAGGCGTTCGCTGCAATCGCGGGCGTCGGCCACGAAGGTGGTCTGGTCCGCGTCGAGGGGGGTGCTGGCGAGCAGCTCGACCATGCCGAGGATGCCGTTGAGCGGAGTGAGGAGCTCGTGGCTGATGTTCGAGAGGAATTCGTTCTTCACCGCGAGCGAGCGGCGGAGCTGCTCGGTGCGCACGTCGACCATCTGCTGGAGAGTGGATTCCTTGGCGCGGGCGAGGCGGGTGAGATTCCACTTCTCCGTGAGGGATTGGGCGAGCTGGAGGATCTCGACTTTGTCGAACGGTTTCTTGAGCACGAGCCAGCGGTCGCGCGCGGTGAGCGTGGATTGGATCTCGCTCCAGCTGCGGTCGGAGTAGGCGGTGCAGATGACCACTTGGAGTTCGGGATCGATCTCCCAGAGTCGGAGAATGGTCGTGAGGCCGTCCCAGCCCGGCGGCATGCGCATGTCGACGAATGCGAGGGCGTAAGGTTCGCCGGACTGGAGGGCGCGAGCGGCCTTTTCGCAGCCTTCCTGGCCTTGAAAGGCGGAATCGAGTTGGAACGGCTCGGCTTCCGGAGGCACGGGCTCGTCGAGGGTGCCGAAGAGTGCATCGGCGGCGGCATCGAGCGCGCCGGCGCTGCGCGAGGGGGCCAGGATGCGCGAGAAGTCGTCGTGGATCGACGCGTGGTCGTCGATCAACAGGATGCGGC
>JAEYQF010000039.1 GCA_023410155.1 Verrucomicrobiota bacterium
CACCCAGAGTGCCGCGGCCGCGGTGAGCGAGGCCGGACTGACGGTGGGCGCAGGCACCACGCAGATCGCGGAACTCGCGAATGGCGAAGCTGCGCCCACGGAAGCTCCGAAGCGTCGCCGCAAGGCGAAAGCGCCGAAAGGTGAGCCGACCGAGGCCGATCTCGCGGCCCTCGAGGAGACGAAGTGGGACGAGATCAAGACCGAGGTCGACGCGCTCCGCTCCCGACTCAACAGCATGGGCGCGGTCAATCTCGTCGCGATCGAGGAATACGCCGAGCTCAAGCAGCGTTTCGATTTCCTGAAGACGCAGTCGGACGACCTGACGACCGCGAAGGCGGATTTGTTGAAGGCAATCGACGAGATCAACCAGACCTCGCAGCAGCAGTTCCAGGTGACGTTCGAGCAGATTCGGAAAAACTTCGAATACACCTTTCACACGCTCTTCGGCGGTGGCGTCGCCAAGCTCGAACTCATCGCGACCGAGGACATCCTCGAGAGTGGCATCGAGATCGTGGCGCAGCCGCCGGGCACGAAGTTGAAAAGCATCACGCTGCTTTCCGGTGGACAGAAGACGCTCACGGCGGTCGCGCTGCTCTTCGCGCTCTACATGGTGAAACCGTCGCCGTTCTGCTTGCTCGACGAACTGGATGCGCCGCTCGACGAATCGAACATCGGGCGCTTCACGGACCTGTTGAAGAAATTCGTGAACGAGTCGCAGTTCATCATCATCACGCACAACAAGCGCACGGTCTCGGCCGCGAGCGCGATCTATGGCGTGACCATGGAAGAGCGCGGCGTCTCCAAGACTGTTTCGATGAAGTTCAATGCCGAGCGCGGCGAACCCGAGGCGCATCCGCAGAACATCGCGCAAGCGGTGCGAGGCGCCACGGTGGCCGTCGCCGCAGGCGGCTGAGCTTCCGATGATCAAACGCAGGATCAAGTTCGTGTGGGGCAGCTCCGACGCCATTAAAGGCGACTGGCGTCTGGGGCTCGTCGGCGAGTATGTGCGAGACACGGTCTCGGGTGCCAAAGGGTGGGCGATCAGCATCCGCGGACTCTTGCGCTGGCTGGCCGCGCTCGCGGCGGCGGCCTACGTCGTGGCCGTCTCAGCGCTCTATGTGTGGCTGGATCGCAAAGCCTACAACACGGTGACGTATGCCGACACGTTGCTGCTCCCGATCCGGTGGCACGACGTCCGCGAAAAGATGGGGCGAGCGATGATTCTGGAGGGTCTCGACGACCTGAAGGCGGAACGCTGGGGTGAGGCGCACATCAAGCTGCGAATCGGCCTCGCTCGTGCGCCGCAGGACCGTCGCGCACGCATGGAGCTGGCGAAGTTCTACCTTTCCGCCAACCAGCGCGATCAGGCGATCAAGGTTCTCGTGGACGGTCTCACTTATGGCTATCCCGGGAGGGCCTACATGGACCTCCTGTTGCCCATGGCGCTCACGGGTGAGGACTACCAACTGGTGATCGACGTGGCGGATCGGTTTCTGTCGGCGGAGACATCCGGCCGCCACCTGCTGCTGTCACGCAAGCTGACCGCCTTGCTCGGACTCGAGCGCAACGAGGAGGCGCTGCAGCTCGCGGAACAGGAGGATCGCGAGGGCCGGACGGCGATTCGCGAAGCCCGGGTGACCGCCTTGATCAAGTTGCGCCGCTTCGACGAGGCGCTCGTGTATCTGGATTCCTGGGACAACGCCGCGACGATCAAACCCGCCGCGCTGCGCCGCCTGCAGGCCCGCACGTTTCGCGAGCTGGGTCGCTTCTCCGACATGGAGGAATCACTCCGCCGCCTTCGGTCGGAAAATGCCACCGAGCCGGCGCCGCTCATCTTCGCCGTGTCGCAAAATTTCCAGGCCGGACGAGTGCGCGAGGCGGATGCGACCATGGATGAATTCATGCTGCGTTTCGGTGCGCGCGGCCGGCATCTGATCATGCTCGCCGCGGAGATGGAAGAGATCGGCGCGCTCGGTCTCCTCGAGCGGTGTGTGACGGAAGCGCGGGCGCAAGGTTTCGCGCAACGCGAGTTCCTGATGGTGCTCATCCGGGGTAAGCTGCGCGCGGGTGATTGGACCGGAGCCGAGCGGCTGGCGTCGCAGTTGGAGGTCGATCCCAAGCGCAGCCGGCCGATCGACCAGTTCGTCACCGACTACCTGAAGCGACTCGCCGCAGCCGCCTCGAGCGCGGAAGCCGGAGCGCAGTCCGGAATCGTGGCCCTTTTCCAGGGACGCCGGCTTCCGATCAAGAGCTATCGGGAAACTGCGGAGATTCTCTTGCGCGCAGACCGGCCGGAGACTGCGAAGCAAGTGCTCGATTTCGGGTTGAGAAATTTTCCCAACAGCACGCGTCTTGGAAAACTGAATACGGAGGCGACGAATGTCATCGCCGCGCGCGAGGTGGCGAGGGTTCGCGAGGAGCCCACGGCCGCGCCACGCGGACCCGGGGAGGGGGAGTTCTTCCGCCAAGTCGAGGCCTGGATCGCCGAAGGAGCTTGGACCCCGCTCTTGCGCGCCGTCCGTGAGGTCCGGGTCGCCAAGCCGGTCTGGCTCGCGGGGCGCGAAGGCGACTTGCTGGATCTGCAGATTCGCGCGTCAGCGAGGAGCGGGGACGCGGTGGAGATGGTGGGCACGGCGAGACAGTTCCTCGACGGGGGCCGCCCGCGCGCGGACCGGCTCCTGGCGATCGCGACCGAGCTGCGGAACGAGCAGCCTCAAGACGCGGATCGCCTGCTGCAGGAGGTTTTTCGCAAGATGCCGGACTATCCCCCCGCGCGTCGACTGCACCGGGCCTGGCATCCGGAGTCTGAGCCGGCGAAGTAAGGCAACTCCGCCGCGCCGGGGCGGCGCTGACGTTTTGGGATTTGCGCCCACCCGTGGACAGCGGACGATTACGCCGCATGGCAACGGCGTCGGATCTCAACTGGGTCGAGGAGCTCGCTAATTTCCTTCGCGCGCAGCCCGAGGTCAGCGCCGTGCGGATCGATCCTTCGACGCATCGCGTCGCGATTGCGACGCTTGGGCAGATCGACACTCACGCCCTTGAGGACAAACTCGCCGCCACGATCGCGGCGGTGGAGGACCGGATCGCCGCGCGGGTGCCGGCCACGGCGCCGACGGGATTCTCGGTGCGAGCGGACGGACAGGCCACGGTGGTGGGCCGGGAGCATTGCGTAACGGCGGAGAAACTCTGGCTGTGGCGCGAGGTGGACTGGCCGGCGCTGCGCGAGGCGCCTCCGGCGCACGAGGAGAGCGAGTCGCATGGGCATTCGCATGCGCACGGCGCAGGTGAATGGCGGACTCTCGCAAGGTTTGCCGCGGTGTGCGGCGC
>JAEYQF010000083.1 GCA_023410155.1 Verrucomicrobiota bacterium
GCTGAGCGAAAAAACGAGCGACACGCCGACGATGAAAACGAAGAGCGGGAAGATGAGGTCGTAGAACGCGAACCCGTGCCACGCCTTGTGCTCGAGTTGGGTGGCGAGCAGGCGAACCGGCGCGGCATCGCTCAGCGCGCGAAGGGCCTGCACAAGCACGTCGGCGCCGAGGATCCAGAACATGTCGAACCCGCGAAGCGCATCGAGCGAGACCAGGCGGGGTGAGGCGGTGGGGGCGGGAGCTGGAGCACTCATGGCGGGGGAAAGCGGGCTGCGTTTCGCTGTTCTGATCAGAATGCGATTCTCAGCAGAACGAGCGGATCCGCTGCGCCACGTCGGCGCGGAGCCGCTCGATGTGCGCGAGCGTGAAAGCCTCGATCGGAAGCTGGTCGTCGGCGACGAGCGGCGTGAGATCCATCGCCCACGTGATCCCGGCCATCTTGTCCGTCGCGTGCGAGGTGTGGAACGTCGCGTGCGCGGCGCGGCGGCCGATCGTGGCGAGATCGTAGCGTTTGCCGCCGGTGACCTGCGAATCGAAGACCTTCAGCAACTCGCCCGCGAGTTCGGGATGTCCGCCGGAATCGAGCGCGACCTTGTCGGTGTCCACGAGCCAGTCGAGGTCGCGCCAGACTTCGCAGCCGAGAACTTTCTTCGGACGCTGCTCGAGGGGCAGCGCACGCATCGCTTCGATCGCGCGCGCCATCACGGCGACGTGCGTGTCGTGCTTATCCGCGGGTTGGTGAAGATAAACGACCTCAGGTTTGCAGCCCGCGAGTATCTGCCGCAGGTCGGCGAGCACGTCGGGCTGCGCGCGTTTCTTCACCTCAGAGCTGGGATGCGCGAGCTGGAGCTGGATTGCGTAGTGCCCGAGCTCGGCGGCCTTGCGCTGCTCGTGACGACGCACGCCCTGCATCTCCTCGTCGGTCATGTGCGCGTAGGCGCCCGTGCGCGGAGAGCCCGCGCCGTTGGTGACCACGACCCCGCCGAATGCCTTGCCCGGTGTATCGAGGCACGCGGTGACGCCTGCGTAGGCCATGATCTCGATGTCGTCCTGGTGAGCGGCGATGCACAGATGCGTCACCCGCGCGAGCGCGGCTTCGGGCGCTTGTCCGTCTGGAACGAAGACGTCGGCATTGGGATGCGAGAATTTCATGGGAGAAAAGAAGTCGGTTAACTCGCGCCAGGTGCGAGCGCGGGAAGGCTGGCGGCGGCGACCGCCTGGCCGTGGCGTTTGTCTTTTTCGTCGGGCACGCTGAGCCGGATTTCTTCGGCGAGCGCAGGAAACTCCTGCTGCAACACGCGACGCGCCTGCTCGATGATGAGATCGCCGCCGGAGCCGCTCGTCACGCGTCCGAGCACGAGCAGATGGCGGATCGCGTAAAACTCCGCGTAGTGCCCGATCGCGTAGCCGAAATAGTTGCCGATCGTTTCGTAGATCGCGACCGCGCGCGCATCCCCGGCTTTCATCGCCTGCTGCACTTTCACGAGACGCTCGGGTAGCGGAAGCTCGTCGGGGAAGTCGAAACCCGCGCGGCTGGCGAGACGCGCGACGCCCTGCTGCGAGAAATACTGCACGCCGCAACCGCCGTCGCCCGACCATTCGTCCACCGGCGCGTTGTCGCGGTAATCGATCGGCGCGAATGCGAGCTCGTTGAGCCAGGGCGTGATGTTGCCCGCGGGCGTCACGTAGCCGCCCGCCATGCTCGTGCCCATCGACACGCCGAGCACCGCGTTGTCGCGCAGCGACATCGAGCCCGCGAGCGCGGTGACTTCTCCGTCGTTGACGACGGTAAACGGCACGCCGCCCCAGCGCTCCTGCAGCGTGAAGAACATCCGCTGGATGTGCTTCGCGAAAAGATCGGGCGGCACGCCGCGAAAGAGCGAAGCCACACGCACTTCGTTGTTCACATACACGCGGGCCGCGATGCCACCGATCGCGTCCAGGCGCGGCAGATGCGCCGCCGCGCGCTGGAGCGAGTCGTGCACGCCCTCGATGTGAAACGCCGGGTCTTTTTCAAAATACGGACTCCACGGAATCTCCTCGGAGTAAACGACGCGACCGTCGATCACCGCGGCGGCCTTGCGATCACTGCCGCCGAGATCGAAGCCGATACGGCAACCCTCGAGGTGACGTCCGATCGCGGACTCGGCGGCGGACTCGTTGGCCACTTCGTAACTGTCGGCCGCTTCGACGCGGAACGGTTCGCCGTAAACCTTTTCGCCCATGAACTCGTGATCGAACGCGCGGGCGCCGGTGGGGCTATAAATGCGCGCGAGTTCGATCGCGATTTCCGGTGCGCCCACGATGCGGACGAGCGAGCCGCCTTTCTGCCAAAGGAGAAACTTCAGCAACCGCTCCGCATAGCGCAACGTGAGCGCCGCGGCCGGATGATCGGCCGCGAGCACGCGGCTTTCGTGCACCGAACTCCCACCGTCGGGCCGCACCAGCACGAGCGCGAAGGAACGCGCGCCGCGATCCTGCGCCACGAGCGCGTGGTAGGCGCGATTCCAGAGAACAGCGGGCAGGAAATCGGGATCGAGCGCCGGACGGACAAGCGGAGAGACGGTGAGCATGGCAGACGATTTCGATCAGGACGGGGAGCGGGTGCCGCGCGCGGTCAGGCTTTCTTCGACGAGCGACTGAAGTGCGCTTCGATTTCCTCGAGCGTTTTTCCCTTCGTTTCCGGCAACAGGAACGTCGCGGTGATGAAGTAAACCACCGTGCAGCCGGCGAAGATGAAGAAGAGCGTCGAGTAGCCGTATTTACCGACCGTCGGCAGGAAGACCGCGGCGATCGTGGTCGAGACGCCCTGGTTGATGAGGAGCGCGATGCTCATGCCGTTGGAGCGAATGCGCGTCGGCATGAGTTCGGAAAGTGCGAGCCACACGCACACGCCCGGGCCGACAGCGAAGAACGCCATGAACACGAAGATGCCGATCGCGGTGAGCCAGCCGTGTCGCTCCGACGGCACCGGCGTGATGAGCGCGTTTTCGATCTTCAGGGGAGCCGTGCGCGCTGCGTCGAGATCGGCAAACGGGTTGGAGAAAAACGCCACGACCTTGTTCGGCGGCACGCAGCTTCCGCGCGTGAGCTGAAGCGACGCGGCCGGATCGTCGGAACGCACCGCACTCGTCGCGGTGCGGAAATCGCCATACGAATAAATCACCACGAGCGTCGACGGACCGCCGGCCAGCGCGCCGGATTCAGTGCCGTTCGCGGCGAGCAGCGACGCGACGGCGTCGCGGTCGAACTTCAGCGAGGCTTGCTGATCCTCCGTGACGAGCGCCTGCACGGCGTCGCGCACATCGACGCGTTGCGATTCCGTGCTGCGGAACATCGCGCCGACGAACAACAGCGAGGCCACGATGCCCGCGCTGCCGAGCGAGAGGAGGAACTTGCGGCCCTTGCGATCGACCAGCACCACTGCGCCGATCGTCACGAGAAAATTCACCAGCGTGAGAATCAGATAACCCCAGTGCGCCTGCACGTCGGAGAGACCGCTCTGCAGCAGGATCGTCGTGTTGTAGCCGATGATCGAGTTGATGCCCGTGGCCTGGTTGCAGGCGAGGATGATGCAGGCGAGGACGAACGGGATGACGTATTTGCGGTGCAGCAGCGACTCGCGCGCCTTCGTGCCGAGCGAGGCCTTCGCTTCCTCGGCGGCGGCGTTGGCGGCCATTTCCTGCAGCTCGGTTTCAGCCTGATCGGGCGAACGCGAGCGCAGCAGCGCGGCGCGCGCGGCCTCGAGACGGTTGCGCCGGAACAGCCAGCGCGGCGACTCCGTGACGAAGAACCCACCCAACACGAACAGCACGCCCGGCGGCAGCGATACCCAGAAGATCGAGCGCCACGCCTGGTCCTTGAACGCGAGCAACTGCTCCGGCGAGCCGAGCTTCTCCACCTCTGCCACACGGTGGCTGAAGTAAATGCCGATCACCGCCGCGGCCACGATGCCGAGCGTGAGCATCCACTGGAAGATTGCGGTGCCCTTGCCTCGGGTCGCCGCGCCGAGGCATTCGGCGAGATAGAGCGGCACCACCACACCGATTAAACCGGCGCTGATGCCCTGCAGCAGCCGACCGAACACCAGCGGGCCATAACCTTCCGCGAGCGCGATCACGGGAATGCTCACCACAAACAACACTCCGCTGAGGATCATGAGCGGTTTCCGCCCGAGCCAATCGGCGAGCAATCCGGCGAACAGCGTCGAGATCACGCTGCCAAGCAGCACCGCGGCGACGATGAACGAGAGCTGGCCGGCGTTGAGGCCGGACGTCGCCTCGAGATAGGGCAGCGCCCCCGCGATGATCCCGACATCGACGCCGTAGAGCAGGCCGCCGAGCCCGGCGACGAGGAGAAGAAACCGATTGTAGCGGGTCTGACTGCCAGAAGCAGCGACAGGACGAGAAGCTGAAGTGGACATGATCGGGCAGTGGGTTGGGGCGATAACGAAGAGAGAAGAACGTCACTGAGGTTTCAGCGGGGCAGGCAGGGCCGGGAATAACCACCGACGCTGCCCCACGAAACTCACGGGCCGGACGCGGCGTTCACGACTTCGCGGATCGTGCCGAGCATCGGGAGCAGCAGCGCGTCGTGCTCCTTCGCCGCTGTCTCAAGGGTGGCGAGCTGCGTGTCGCGCCAGCTCGAGGGGCGCTTCGTTCCCGCGTTGATCGCGTCGAGCGAGGCGAGGCCGATCCCGGCGACGTCGCGCAGACTTGCCGCGAGGGGTGCGCCCGCGCGCAGCTCGGCGGGGCTGGCTTGGAGGAATTCGGTGACGATCTGCGCGGCGTCGAGCCAAGCGGTGAGTTGTTGCTCGAGATCGGCCGCGAGCTCCGCCCGGGCATTGGCGGGCGCGCGGAGGAAGTCGCCGACGCGATACGAGAACTCGCGGGCGACGAAGCTCTCGGGGCGCGCGCAATCAGCGAGGCGCCCGAGCGGCGTGTGTTGCGTGTGTTCGTGGTGGTGCTGGCCGCGGCGATACTCCTTCACCGGTTCGATGAGATCGATGAACAGGCTGAGCGCGGCGAGCTGATCCGCCGTGGCGAGATCGCCGGCGAGGCGGCGGATCATCGCGGGGCGGTTGCGCTCGTGGTTCAGCCCGGCCTCCTCGAGGCGGCGGCTGACGTATCCGAGCCGGCGATACATGTCGCGCGTGTCGTTGACCGCACGCGGCGACCAGAGCCGCTCGGCGATCGCGGCGGTGCGCGGCCAGATGCGTGAGTCGATCGTTTCCGGCGTGACCCATTCCGCCCACATGGTGGCCTCGCCGCCGAGCACGAGTTTCTGTTGTTCGGGCGTGAGCGGCGTGTCGGCCGGCAGGGGATCGTTGCGATAGTGGTCGGCGGCCGGGAAACACAGGTCGATGTAGTAGCCGTTGGAGAGGATCGCGGCATGGCCGGCGCGCGCGGCCGCGGCGAGCCCTTCCGGTCCGCGCCAGGAATGGATGATCGCATCCTGCGGCAGGTCGGGGTGCAGGATCTCGTCCCAGCCAACCATCTTCTTGCCGTGCTTGATGAGGATGTCGCGCACCCGGCGGTTGAAATAGGCATGCAGGCCCTCGTTGTCCTCGAGATGATGATCGCGGATGAACTGCTGGATGCGTTCGTTGGCGTTCCAGTGCTTCCCGTTGTTCTCGTCGCCACCGATGTGGAGATACGGGTCGGGGAACAGCGCGGCCATCTCGCCGAGGAAATCCTCGAGCAGCTTGTAAACGGCTTCGTTGGTCGGATCGAGGACGGGGTCGAAGATGCCCCACTTGCGCTCGATCACGTAGGGTCCGGGCGCGCTGCCGAGCTCGGGATGCGACACGACCCACGCGGTGGCATGGCCGGGCATGTCGAACTCGGGCACGACGCGAATGCCGCGCTCGGCGGCGTAGCGGATGATTTCGCGAATCTCGTCCTGCGTGAAAAACTTCCCGTCGGAACCCTGCAGGTGCAGCTCGGGATGCGTTTTGCTCTCGATACGGAAACCCTGGTCCTCGGTGAGGTGGAAGTGCAGGACGTTGAGCTTCACGAGCGCCATCGCGTCGAGGTTGCGCTTGATCACCTCCATCGGCATCCAGTGGCGGCACGGATCGAGCATCAGGCCGCGCCACGCGAAACGCGGCGTGTCCTCGATCTTCACGGCCGGCACGAACCAACCGTTGGCGTCGCGCTGGATGAGCTGCAGCAAGGTCTCGAGTCCGCGTAGCACGCCGAGGGTGTTGGGCGCACGGAGAACGGCTTGTTGAGCGGACACCGTGAGCGAGTAGGTTTCGTCGTCGCCCAGCATCGGGATCTCGCGGGCGGGAGCGGCGCAATCGATCACGAGCCGCGCGCGTGTGGCATCGCTCGCGAGCACGAACTCCGCGGTGTCGGTGCGGCGAAATGTGAGCAGCGTGCGCTCTTCCCAGCGACGGAGCGCGCGGCTGAGTGCGGAGCGGAGTTGTGCGTCGTCGTGATTTTTCAACGCGACGGAAAAACTCCCGTCGACCGCGAGGCGTCCGTCGGACCACGCGAGTTTCGCAGGGATCGGCAGGAGATCGACGGAGGCGGCGTGGAGGAGCGGCATGGCGGTCAGCAGGAGCGCAGCGAGCAGCCGGGCGGCACGGCGGGGGCGGGGGTTGTTTTCAGACTTCAGCATGACGAGTAAAATCCTGTGGCGACATCCGCTTGAAGGCCTCGATCGCCTCGTATTCGGCGAGACCAAGCGTGTTGTAGGCGTCGGCCAGACGGCGGCTGCGATCCTCGGTGCGCTGCCAGAATTCGCGACGGTCCTCGCCGAGAAAGAGCGCTTGGTCCTTCTGCGTCTCGTGGCGGAAAATCGCGCGGCGACGACGCAGCACTTCCTGCGGACTGAGCGGCACGGCGAGATCGATCTCGTCGAGCTCCCACTCGGCCCAGGCGCCGCGGTAGAGCCACAATTCGGAATCGGCGACCCAGCTCGCGCCGTTCGCAGCCGCGAGTGCGTCGCGCAGCGCACGCAGGCAGAGGCGGTGGGTGCCATGCGGGTCGTCGAGGTCGCCCGCGGCGTAGATCAGGTGCGGCTGAATATTCTCCAACAACTCCCGCATGATCGCGATGTCGGCGGGGCCGAGCCGGCGGCGGCGCGGCGCGACATCGCTTTCGTAGAACGGCAGGTCGAGGAAGTGCAACCGGTCCCGACTCACGCCACACACGCGCGCGGCGGCGGCCGCTTCGTGGCGCCGCACGAGCCCCTTGCGGGCGCGAGTCGTGCCACCGGCTGGCAACGCGCCGGTGCGCTCGAAGGTTTCGCACAGCGCGTCGATCTCCGCGCGATCAGCCGGATTGGCCAGCCCGGAGTCGCGCGTGAAGATGAGATGCCGCCAGATCGTCTCGTCCGACACCGCACCCGCGCCGGAGACTTGATAGGCAATGTGCACTTCGTGGCCCTGGTCGACGAGTCGGCAGAGCGTTCCGCCCATCGAGATCACGTCGTCGTCCGGGTGCGGCGAAAACACGAGCACGCGTTTCGGGAACACGTTGGCCGACTTCGCGCGCAGCGGACGCACCGGCGCATCGCCCGGTTGCGTGCGCTTGGGATCGCGCCCCCCGGGCCAGCCGGTGATCGTGTGTTGGAGTTGATAAAATCCCGCCCGGTTCGCCTCGTAAGCGGAGCCGTAAACACGCACCAGGTCCTGCAAGCCGGCCTCGTTGTAGTCGTCGTCGGTGAGCTTGAGGATCGCCTTCTTGCGCTGTTGCGAAAGCCAGAGAATCGCGCGACGCGTCATGCGTTCGTCCCACGCCAGGCCTTGATCCTCGAGCGCGCCAACGAGCCACGGCGTGCGATGCCGCGTGAGCGCTCCTGCCGCGGCGCGGTCGAGCACGAAGAGGCTGTTGTCGTGTTCCTGGAGAAACGATGCCGTGACCTGCGAGGTCACTTCGCCTTCCACCGCGGTGCGCACGATCGGGGCCTTGTGCTGACCCCACGCCATCAACACGAGACGGCGCGCGGAGCAGATCGTGGCCACGCCCATCGTGATCGCGTGCCGAGGCGTGTGTTCGTCGCCGCCGAAATCGCCCGCAGCGTCCCGGCGGGTGAGCGGATCGAGGGTGACGAGTCGCGTGCGCGAACTGCGCGGACTGCCCGGCTCGTTGAAACCGATGTGACCGGTGCGGCCGATGCCGAGGATCTGGATGTCGATACCCCCGGCCTCGCGAATCGCCTCTTCATACGCGCGGCAATACGTGTCCACCGCGCCCGACGCCACGGTGCCGCTCGGCACGTGCGCACTTCCCGTGGGAATGTCCACGTGGTCGAACAAGTGCGCCCGCATGAAATGATGATAACTCTGCGGATGCTCCGGCGGCAGACCGTGATACTCGTCGAGGTTGAACGTGATCACGTTGGCGAAGCTCAGCCCCTCTTCGCGGTGCAGGCGCACCAGCTCGGCATAGACGCCGATCGGCGTGGAGCCGGTGGCGAGACCGAGCACGGCTTTCTTGCCCTCCTTCTGACGCGAGCGGATGAGCTGCGCGATCTCGGCGGCGACGGCGACTGCCGCTTCGGTGCTCGCCGGGAAAATCGTTAGCGGCACATGTTCGCAACCGTAGCGCGGGAGGGGGGCCAGCGGATTCATGGAGGATGCGACCGAAGTCGTGCCGCCATAATACGACTCGCCCTCTTTCGCAGAAATGGCAGAAATGCCGTTGTTTTTAACAAAAATGCCAAACGCCCGGACGCTTCTGGAGACCGTTTCGCGCCTGCCGCAACCGGCCAACCCCCTCTTGGTCGGGCGTCGTCCACCCGCGCCGCCGCTGCCGGAGAACATCGTTTGCTTCCAGCGTCGCGCGGCCTCGCAGCTCAATCGCCCGCTGCGCGGTCGCGCCCTGCACCATCGCTGCGTGCTCATCGTGGCACTGCGCACGGCGGCGACGGTGTGCGTCGATGATCGTGAGGTGCGGCTGCATCCGGGGGAGGCGCTGCTCGTGCTGCCGTTTCAGTTTCACCATTACCGTGCGCCGCAGCGTGAATCGCTGCTGTGGTTGTTCGTCACGTTTGAGCAGGCGGATGTCGGGCGTTTCGAAGCGCTGCGCTACCGGCCGGTCCGGCTGACGGCCGAGTGGCGTGCGCTCGCGGCGGAGTTTGTCGAGGCCTACGAAAACGAGGGTCGCGCGCCCGAGCTTCAGTCGCTGTTGCTCGCGGTGTTGTTGACCCGCCTGCGTCGCGACAGCGCGGTGTCGCCGCGTTCCGCGGTGGAGCCGCAGCGCGGCGTCGTGATGCAGGTAAATCAAATCGCGCAGCGATCCGTCGGCGCGCCGACGGTGAAGGAGATCGCTCGCTCGCTCGGCATCAGTCCGAGTCATTTGCGGGAGCGTTTCCGCGTGTCCTGCGGCGTGAGCATCGGGCGGCATCTGCGCAGCCAACGTTTGGAAAAAGCCTGCGGTCTTCTCCGGCTCACACCGAACCGCGTCTCCGAGGTCGCCGAGCAGTGCGGATTCAACTCCATCTACAATTTCTCCCGCGCGTTTCGCACCGCTTATGGCGTTTCTCCGATGCAGTTTCGCCACGCCGGGCTCGCTGCGGTGTCCGCGCCAGCTCCGGCGAAGGCGCGAAAATCCGCCCGGTCCACCGCGCGGACGCGTCGTCCGTGAAAACCGGATTGCGGGGACAAAACACACTCCGCACTTGCCGCCCCCGCGCTGCCTTCGTCGATTGCGCGCATGAAAGTGTCGTTCACCGCGAAGGAATACGGGCGCCTGCTCGAACTCGTGCACCTCGGCCTCTGGGTCGCGGGCTCCCGCCCTGATGATCCGGAGACGATGCCGGAACGCTACCGCGATACCGCGCAGAAGGTTTTCGCGCTCGCCGAGCCGCTCGGTTGCGCCGACCTCGTGGAAACCGACGTCAATGGCGACGCATATCCCTCCGCGAAACTCACCGATGGCCCCGCTGCCGAGAAACTCGAGCGCTATGCCGAGGATGTTTTCTGGACGGAGCTGGTGAGCCGACTCGCGCTCCGCGACTATCGTCAGGAACACGGCATCCCGCCGGGCGATACCGAAGAGATTCCCGAGGGCGCCGAAGATCAGGTTTCGCAAAAAGAGGATGCCTACTGGCGCGAGTTCGAAGCCCATGGCGTCGACCACCTCGTGCTGCTGCTCGGCGGTCGCGGGTAAGCAGCGCGGCGCACGGAAAACAAGCGGCGCGCCTCCCGGACGCGAGCGGAGACTGAGTCGGTTGTTACCCCGGGAGGCCTGAAATCGGCCGGGAGGGTGGGCAAGGCTTGCGCAGTCCTTCGCAAACGGAGCACAGCGAACCCGCCGTCCGGGTGCTAAGGTGGGGCACCGTCAGCCATGCACTACGACCGCTACGTCCCGCCCTGCCCGACGGGAACCGCTGCCACGTCTTTTCGCCGCCCGGCGCTCGTGTTGCCGGTGGCGGTGATCGGCGGCGGTATCACCGGCCTCACGGCCGCTTGGGAACTGCAACGCGCCGGCCACAAGGTCACGATTCTGGAAAATGGCCCTCGCCTCGGTGGCGCCATCGGCACCCATCGCGAGGAGGGCTGGTTGCACGAACTGGGACCCAATTCGCTCCTCGACAGATCGGGCGAACTCTCCGCGTTCGTCGAGGCCCTCGGGCTGGGCGGTCGTCGGCTGGACGCGTCCTACGAGGCTCGGCGGCGCTACGTCGTGCGCGGTGGTGCGCTGCGCGCCATGCCAGCGTCGCCGCTCGGCTTCGTGTCCACGCGGCTGTTCTCCTGGCGCGCCAAGGCTGGATTGCTGCGCGAGCCGTGGCGCCCGCGCGTCGGCAACGACGAGGAGGAGTCAGTGGCTTCGTTCGTGCGGCGCCGGCTTGGGCAGGAGTTCCTCGACTACGCCGTCAACCCGTTCGTCGGCGGCGTTTATGCCGGCGATCCCGAGGCGCTGTCGGTGGAGCACGGTTTTCCGCGCCTTCACGCCCTCGAGCGCGAACACGGCTCCCTGCTGCGCGGCGCCTGGAAACGTCGGAATCCAAGCGGTGCGCCCCGCGGGAGCATCTTCTCTTTCACTGCGGGGCTGCAGGAGCTGACCAATGCGATCGTGCGGCCGCTCGAGGGCGCCGTGCGACTCCATGCCCGCATCACCGCGCTGCGCCAGCGCGAGTCGTCCTGGGAAATTGAATACTGGCACAACGGCGCCATGCGCCGGGAATTTTTCTCGGCGGTCGTGTGCGCCGTGCCGGCGGGGGCGCTGGCGCGTCTCCCGTTCGAGAATCTTGCCGTGAGCGGCCACCTGCAGCTCGTGTCGGAGATCGAGCATCCGCCGGTGGCCTCCGTCTTCACCGGCTATCGCCGGTGTGATGTGGCCCATCCGCTCGACGGCTTCGGGTTGCTCGTGCCCGAGGTGGAGCATGCCCGCATCCTCGGCACTCTCTTCTCGAGCTCGATGTTTGCCGGTCGTGCGCCGGCGGGACACGTGGGCCTGACCACATTCGTCGGTGGCGTGCGCCAGCCGGAGTGGGCGCAGGTCGACGACGAACAACTCTGCCGCCTCGTCGCGCAGGAGCTCACGCGTCTGCTCGGCGCCGGCACGCCCGTCTACACGCACATCCGTCGCTGGCCGCGCGCCATCCCGCAATACACGCTCGGCTACGGCCGCTACAAGGAAGCCATCGCGGCCGCCGAAGCCGCGGCTCCCGGGCTGCACATCGGCGGCAGCCTGCGCGACGGCATCTCCGTGGGCCAATGTCTCGCCGCCGGTCGCCGTCTCGCCGCTTCCGTGTCCTCCCTCCAACCTCTCCCGAGCCCCGGCAAATAGTCACCTCCTGGGTTACTTCACGCCGGAAGCGGGGGCGCAGAGCGCAAAGCGACTTAGCGCGCGAGGGCGGCGACGGTCGCGGCTTGGTAGACGGCTTGCAGCGGCACGCCGGCTTTGGCGGCGGCGATGCGACACGATTCGTATTCGGGCGTGGTGCGCGTCGAGCCGTCGGGGAAGCGCACGCGCTTGGCTGCGATCTCGCCAAAGGCAGTCGGCAGCGTCACCGCCTCGCGTTCGAGCATGAGCCGCTGCGCGGTCATCATCCGCACTCCGATCGTGCTGGTGTGCGCGAGCAGCATCGCCGCGATCGCCTCCGCGCGCTCCGTCGGTGCCAACACTTCGAGTTGCTGCGCCGGACGGCCTTTTTTCATCACGATCGGATGCAGCACCGCATCGCGCGCGCCCGCCTGCAGGAGCGCATCCAGGAAGTCTGCGCCCAGCAGCTCGCCGCTCATGTCGTCGAGATTGCACAACAACACCGTCACTTCGTCGCGGAGTAGTCCGCTGGCTCCCGGCGCGACGGCGAGGATGGTGCCGAGGCGCAAGCGCAGCGCATTGGGCCGCGAAGGCGTATCCTTGCCCCCCGCGCCGAACGCCGAGGCGGAAAATGTCACGACTGCGTCGGTAAACTGCGGCTTCAGTTCATCGAGGATCAGCGCGCCAGTGGGCGTGGTCCATTCGCCGGCGATCTCGCCGGCAAACGTCGGCAGGCCGCGCAACAAGGTCTCGGTCGCTGGTGCCGGGACCGGCAGTGAACCATGCGCTGCTCGAACCGAGCCGAAACCGACGCACACAGGCGTGGCGAAAACCTGCGCGAGTTGCAGGCGTTCGATGCAAAGCGCTGCTGCGACGATATCGATGATCGAATCGACCGCGCCGACTTCGTGGAAATGCACCTGTTCGAGCGCGATCCCGTGTGCTTCCGCTTCGATTGCGCCGAGCCGGTCAAACATGCGCAACGCCCGCGCTTTCACCGCCGGCTCGAGCGTGGACGCTTCGATCAACCGCCGAATCTCCGTCAAGGGTCGATGCGCCGGATGCGCGTCGGAGATCTGCCAATGATCGTCCCCGGTCGCGACCGAGTGCGGACCGGGTCGGGAGGAAGTGCGGCTCGAGTCGGGACTCGTTGCGGACACAGTCGCGCCAAGGTCCGGCTCGGGTGGCGCCACGGTGCGGCTCGATTCGAGCACGTCGAACTTGCGACAGCGCAGCGTCGCGCGCGTGACCTCGGAGAACCTCACGTGGATGTCCGCGAGGCCGAGTTGCGCGGGAAGTTCCTCGATCTCGGCTTCGCAACCGGCGAGCGCGGCGGCGGCCCCGACAAACATGTCGCCACTGAGGCCGCTTTGCAGATCGAGATGAAGCACGCGTGAGTTCATGTGCAGGTGTTGATCCAGCGGCGCGCGGCCATCGCGGCACCGCAGCCGTTGTCGATGTTGACCACCACCAGTCCCGACGCGCAGCTCGCCAGCATGGCGTGCAGCGCGGCGCGTCCACGGTCGGCGACACCATAGCCGACGCTCGTGGGCACGGCGATGAGCGGCTGGGGAAAAAGTCCGCCGACGACCGAGGGGAGCGCACCTTCGAAACCCGCGAGGCAGATCAGCAGCCGGCATTTCTCGATTTCCCCGCGGTGGGCGAGCAAGCGGTGCAGGCCCGCGACGCCGCAATCGCCGAACTCGACGGCTTCGAGGCCGAGGTAGCGCAGCGTGATGAGCGCCTCGCGCGCGACCGTCGCATCGGAGGTGCCCGCGTAGATCACGCCCACGGGCCCGCCGAGGCGGGGCGGCGCGACGCGGAGTTTGAGAAACGTGCGCGCGACGGGGTCATAGTCGCCGTCGAGTCCCTCGATCTGTTCGGGGCGGCAGCGCGTGACGAGCAGGTTGGCGTTTCGCACGGCGTAACGGGCGGCGATCTCGCGGAGCTGCGCGGCGGATTTGGATTCACCGTAAACGAGCTCGGGCAGGCCGATGCGTTCGTCGCGGGAAAAATCGAGATCGATGTCCTTCATGTCATGCCGCGGTGGATACAAGACCGCGGTTGAGCTTGCCGGAGGCGAATCCGTCCGGGTCGATGTCGAACCCGGTGAAGCCGAGCGCGTGGAGGCGCGCCGCCAGTTCGGCGCGGCGGGAGGTCAGCTTCGCGATCTGGTCGGGTGGCACTTCGATGACGGCGCGCTCGCCGAAGTGGCGCACGCGGTTGATGGGAAAACCGGCGGCTTGGAGCCACGCTTCGGCGGCTTCGATCTGGGAAAGTTTTTCGCGCGTGACCGGCTGGCCGTAGGGGATGCGCGAACTCAGGCATGGGCTCGCGGGCTTGTCCCAGACCGCGAGGCCGTGGGCGCGGGCGAGCTCGCGGATGAGTGGTTTCCCGAGTCCGCATTCGAGCAGCGGATGGCGCACCTGGGCTTCGGCGGCGGCGCGAAGACCGGGCCGATAATCGCCGCGATCGTCGAGATTGGAGCCGCTGCTGATCCACGCGCGCGAGCCCGTCGCGGCGAG
>JAEYQF010000105.1 GCA_023410155.1 Verrucomicrobiota bacterium
GGAGCAGGACGCTGACGAAAGGACGCGCGCCTTCGAGCGCCTTCAGTTCGCGAACGGAGTGCAGGAGAACTTCAGCCATGAGTTTTCACGAGTTCGGTGAACGAACGGAAAAACGGATGCCGCGCCCCGTGCAGCAGCGAATAGAAGATGGTCTCCGACGGCAGCACGTGCACGCCGCTTCGCGTGAGCGCGTCGAGCGCGTAGCGAGCATCGTCGGGTCGGCGCGCGCCGATGGCGTCGCTGAGCAACGTCACCTGCAGGTTCGCGTTGAGCGCGTCGATCGCCGTCTGATACACGCAAATCGGCGTTTCGATGCCGCACAGGATCAGGTGCTCAACATCGAGGCCACGCACCGTTTCCGCGATCCCGTCATCCGCCAGTGCGGAGAACGTCGACTTGCCCAACTGCACGGGCTGTTCAGTCAGCTCCAGCAACTCGGGCAGCGTGGAGCCGAGCTTTTGCGGCACCTGCTCGGTGAACGCGACCTTCAGTCCGATGCCGCGTGCAGCCGAAATCGCAAAGCGGCACCGTCGGGTTACGACCTCGCGCTCCGGGAGGGCCGCGAGAAACGCGGCCTGCATGTCCAGGCAAAGCAACAAGGCACCGGGCAACGACGATACGGCCATGGGCGAGTCTTGCCACAAGACGGGCGTCAGCGGAAGGCTGAACGCCGCGCGAGCGTTCCCGCAGCAGCCGGCGTCAGGGATAATAACGCCGGCGGGCCTTCACCTGCACGAACCGTCGCTCGGGGAGAATAAACGCGGTCAGATGGCCTCCCATCGCGCAGCCTGTGTCGATGCCAACCGACCATTTGAGTTTGTAGATGTCGGGCCTCGGCGTGTGCCCGTAGACCACAAAGGGCGGGCCACTCCAAAGGTCCGCCCAGGCCTGGCCGTCTGCACATTCGGCGCGTTTGCGTGGTCGGCCGTCACGATCGATCACTTGGATGCGGGTGACGACGTCGGCCGGCTGCTTTTGCCAGGGGATTCCGGGCAGGAACCCGCCATGCACAAACACCATGTTCAACTCCGGCACCTCGTACGTGAGCTGCATCGACTCGAGGTACGCCCAGTCGGCAGCCCGCAACTGCTTGAGCGTCTCTGCATCCGTTTCCTTGAGACGGCTGCGGTCGCCCGTCCGGCGACACTCCAACAAGCGCAGCTCATGGTTGCCGACCAGCGAGCGAGCGCGGTGCTGACGCGCGAGTTCGATGACTCCGAGACTGTTTGGCCCGCGGTTGATCAAGTCGCCGAGCAGGACCAACTCATCCGCCGGAGTAAGCGCCACGCGCGACAGCAGCTCTGCAAACTCGTCGTGACAGCCATGGATGTCCCCCACCGCGATGATGCGCCCGTTCATGCCGTGGCTTTTTGCTAGCTTCGGCCTTTTGCGGGAGTAAACAAGAAACCCCTATGGAGTTGAATCTGCCGGCGCTGTCGCCCACCTGCCATGTCAGTGGCGAGAGCTTCGTCGACGATGAACGAGTGGTGAGTTTTCTGGTGCGCCACGACACGGGGGATGTGGTGCGTTACGACGTAAAGCCGGGCGTGGAGGAACAGTTTCAACCACCGGGCCGCGTCGCCTGCCGCTGGGTGCAGCGCTACAAAACGCGGGTGGCCGGCGAGAATCCCGAGCGCGAACTGAAGCTCACGGCGGAAACTCTCTTCCTCACGCTGGCGGAACCCGGCAATGAGCTGACGCCGGAGAACACACGCCTCGTCCAGTTCCTCGCGCTCATGCTGGAGCGAAAGCGAGTGCTGAAACCTCGCGGCGTCTCTCCCGATGGCACGAAGAACATCTTCGAGCACTCGAAATCGAAACAACGTTACGAAGTCCCGGCCGGCGAGCTCGACCCGGCGTTCTTTGTGTCCGTCCAGGAGCAACTTTCAGTTCTCGTCGGAGAGCCCAAGTCCAAGTCTTCTTCGGCAACAGCCGAGAAAGTGACGTCGGCCGCTCCGGCTCCATCCGCCGCGTCGAACGTCGCAGAGACGCCCAGCACGCCAAGCGAAGCAAGCACGCCCGCCCCGGCGGCCGAGCCAACGCCAGCACCGTCGACCGGGGATGCGCGGACGACGGACGCACCTGCAGCCTCGGGCGAGCCCCCGCCGCCGGAATCGCCAGCCGAACGCTGAGCGATCATTTGCGCGTGGGGCTGGAGAAAGGCCTTGCACTTTGAGGTCGGCGCATTTGCTTCGGTCCGCTGCGTTTGGAGAGATGGCTGAGTGGTCGAAAGCGGCGCTTTGCTAAAGCGTTGTAGGTGTAACAGCCTACCGGGGGTTCGAATCCCCCTCTCTCCGCCAGCCTGCGGGATCTACAGGATCTACACCAAATACCTCGCCCTACCCGAGCGCTTGGATGATCCGGATGATGGGCAGGAAAAGGGCGATCACGATCGTTCCGACGACGACCGCCATGACCACGATCATCAGCGGCTCGAGAATCGACGTGAGCGACGTCGCGGCGCGATCCACCTCTTCCTCATAGGTGTCCGCAATCCGGTCGAGCATCTCGGGCAGCGTGCCGGTCTCCTCGCCCACTTCTACCAGGCTGGTCACCAGCGGCGGAAAAAGCCCGCCAACCTCGAGTGTCGCCGCAATCGCACTACCTCCCCGCACCCGGTCGTGCACGTTCTCCAGCGC
>JAEYQF010000139.1 GCA_023410155.1 Verrucomicrobiota bacterium
GCACCATGCCGCGTTTGACCATGCCGCGCGTCGTGACGAGCAGACGCGGACCGGGCGGAAGCGCGGCGGCTTGTCCGCGCGCGCAGCCGACGCCGAAACGAAGAGCGACGGGATTGTGAAAGGCCCAGACGGGCGGCGTTTGCTCAGCCATGAATCAGTTCGCGGTCTGCACGCCGAGGTTGGCCATGAAATCACGCTTGTTTTCCAGCGTGGTCGTCGTGGGCCGTCCGAGGTCTTTGCGCGCACCGCGGTTCACTTTGATTTCGAGCAAGGCGGGGCCGTCGGTCTTCTGCAGCTCCGCGAGCAAAGCAGAAATCTCGTCGGGCTGCGAAGCGCTCTTCACCCACATGTAGCCGGAGGATTTCGCCACCGCGGGCAAATCCACCTTGAGGCCGACGGTCGGCTGACCGCCGACGGAATCGTGGGCACCGTTGTTGATCACGATGTGTTTGAAGTTCTTCAGGCCCGAAGTGCCAGTGACGGCGAGCGAACCCATGTGCATGAGCACAGCGCCGTCGCCATCGAGGCAGTAAACTCGACGGTCCGCTTTGCGCAGCGCGATACCCATGGCGATCTGCGAGGCGTGGCCCATGCAGCCGACGGTGAGAAAATCACGCGCGTGACCGGCTTTGTTGCGGGCGCGGAATTCGAAGACTTCGCGCGACGTCATGCCCGTCGTGGAAACAACCACGTCGGTCGGCGAGAGCGTCTCGAGAACTTTGCAGACCGCTTCTTCGCGACGGAGCACAAAGGCGTCCTGAGCGGTGTTGCGCATCTTGTAGGCGTCGAACGTGCCTTTTTTCACGAGCAGCGCGTAAGGCGTGCTCTTGCTGCGAGCGACAGAGACTGCCTCCGCGAGCACTTCGGCCGCGGCATTGGGCTCGTCGGGGAGCACCTTCCACGGCACTTCGAGCGAATCGAGCATCGCCGGGGAAATACGGCCCTGCTTGCGGTGCTGGGGCTCGTCGTGCACGCCGGGCTCACCGCGCCAGCCGATGAGGATCAACATCGGGATCGCATAGACCTCGGGGTCGGCGAGCGACGTGAGCGGGTTGACGAGGTTACCCAGACCGGAGTTTTGCAGATAAACCAGCGGCAGTTCGCCCGTGCTGAGATGAACGCCCGCCGCGAGCGCGACGGCCGCGCCCTCGTTGGCGGCAATGACGTGGTTGGCCGCGTCGCTATGGTCAGTGATGTAGGCGCAGATATCCTTCAGGAGGGAGTCGGGCACGCCGGTGAAAAAATTCACCCCGTGGCCCTTCAGTGCGCCGCAGAAAAATTCGCTAGATAGCATGATGGGAAACTCAGGTGCCAGGGATGAGGCGGAGGATCTCGCTGATCGAGAGACACTGCTTGTCCACCTCGAGCGAGCGGGAGTTTTTCAGAATCGTCTCGGCCGTCTGCTTCATCGCCGGATACGCGGCGCGGAGCAGGTGATTGGCGTAAATCACGATGCTGAAGCCCATTGCCTGCAATTCGTCCTCCGTGAAGTGATTGTAGCTGGTGGGAACACAGATGAGCGGCACTTGGCGCTCGAGCTTCTTGAACTCGTCGCAGAACTCGCGGATTTCCTTACCGTCTTTGTGACGGCTGTGGATCATGATGCCGTCGGCCCCAGCCTCGATGTAGGCCTTCGCGCGGGTGATCGCCTCGGTGATGCCCTTGCCGGCGATCAAGGCTTCGATGCGCGCGACGATCATGAAATCGTCCGTGACCTGCGCCTTCTTGCCTTGAGAGATCTTGTAACAGAAGTCCTCGATCGTATCGAGGGTCTGCTCCACTTCGGTGCCGAAGAGCGAATTGCGCTTCAGACCGGTCTTGTCCTCGATGATCACCGCCGACACGCCGAGACGCTCGAGCGTCTTGACGAAGAAGGTGAAGTGCTCCGGCGGACCGCCCGTGTCGCCGTCGAAGATGATCGGCTTGGTGGTGACCTCGAGGATCTCGTTCATCGTCTGCATGCGCGAGGTGCGATCGACAAACTCGATATCGGGGCGGCCCTTGGCCGTGGAATCGGTGAGGCTGCTCAGCCACATCGCGTCGAACTCGCGCTTCTTGCCGTCGTTTTCCACCGAGACGTTTTCGACGAGCAAACCCGAGAGACCGTTGTGGGCTTCCATCACGCGCACGACGCCCTTGGCCTTCAGGAGGCGCTTCAGACGACGCAATCGGATTTCCGCCGTGGTGCCCACTTCCTTGAGCGCATTGATGATCTTCGTCGACGAGATGCCGGGCGTATATTCCGGTTCCACCACCTGACCACCCCAGGCGGAAAGCGTCTCGATCACCTCGTTGCGGACCTTTTCCTGCGGGCCCGTGCGCCAATCAGAGCCGTGCACCACAAAGTCCGGCTTCAGCGCGATCAGGTTGGGGCGGTAATCCAGCGTGCTCTGGGGGATCACTTTGGAGACACCTTTGATGTTCTCCACAACAGCCTTGCGCTCCTCCCAAGTCAGAAACGGCAGGCGCTTGTAGCTTGCAATCGCTTCGTCGGTGAGCAGGCCCACGGTCACTTCGCCGAGCTCTGCTGCAGTCTTCAGGATGTTCAGGTGGCCATGATGCAGGAAGTCGGCACTCATGCCCACGTAGACGGTCTTGGTGGATTTCATCAGGAAAAAGGGCGGTGAGGTTCACCACAGCGCAGAAGGCTGGCAATGCAGAAAGCCGAGACACGGCCCCATTGCAGTGAGTGAGCCCGCCGCTTGCGCAGGATTGTCAGCGCGCGGGGCGGTGAAGGTATTCCGGCAGTGCGGTCTCCAGACACTCAGCTTCTTCGCGAGTCAGCAGTTGCGAATACTTCCCGACGTTGGCGGCAGAAACATCCGGGAAAAAGCGCTGCTTCTTCAGACTTCCTGCCGCAATACCCGCGAAGGCGAGGATGCGCTTCGCTTCGGCAGCATGATTCAGCACGAAATCCTCGAATCCAACCCGCAGGACACGGTGTCCATGCTGTCCTTCAAGGATGGGGATATGCCCGTCCACCCGTGTCCGCCAACTGCGATAAATGCCGGCAAACTGCTGCGCGGTCCACTTCGGACGGCCGGGTTGATCCAGAGCCGCCTTCACCTCCGCATATTGATCGCGGGGATCGCGGTGAACGATGATGAACGACGACGGCGGCATATACTGCGCGATGTCGATGCGCCACGCCGTCACGATCTGGTCGACCACCAACTTGGAAATCTTGTTCTGCTTGGCCGCCGCATCCAACATACGGGCCAGACCCACCCGCGAAGCGGCGACAAACACGTCATGATCCAGCGCCTTCTTCCGCGCCAAGGCCCAATAGTCTTCGAGCAGGAGCAAGGCTTGATATAGATATCCGAGCGACGGCTCGTTTTTTAGCAGACGGCGATTGTTGCGGTTAACGATAAGGTCCTTGTGGTAGACTCCCTTCTTCGTGGCCACGATCTGCTTTCCGACCAGATGCAGATAGAACTTCGCAATCTCCTCCGGGTGCAGGCGCCCGTCCTTCACGACGACTTCTCCCATCTCCGCGATGCCTCCCGGAAACTTCACCACACGCGACTCGCCGGCGACAAAAGGGAATTTCCGCACGCCGGCGTAGCTCCGGAGAAAATCGAGCACGGCTCCTGAACCTGAATAGAAAAAACCGCTGATCAGAATCCGGCTTTCGCGGCCCAGCCCATTCTCTTCGCAGGAAAAACCATACCCTTTCTTGCGCAGCTTGGCCTTCCTTCGATCCACTGCCACCCGCAGGTCGTGCAGCGCCCGGTCATAAGCCCGGATCCGGCTCAATATTGCGACTCGGCTCTCGAGCAGCGTCACACTATGGGGGAAAATGAGCAGCGCCTTGTCCAGAAGCGCGAGCGCACCGTCGATATCATCACGGGCGAAGAGGGTCATCGCCCGCTTTGAGATGGCGGTCGGAGTCTCCTTCCGAAAAGCAGTCTTGGTGGAACTGAGGTAGCTCACGGAGGCGATAAGGTATGCAGTTTGGGCGGCCACAGGACGGTGCGGCATGCGGCCGTGGCAAGCGCCCCGTTGCTAGACGATCCTCCGCGGTTTGCATAGCGGAAACATGGGCCACGTGCTTCCGGATTGTCACGTTCCGCCACCCCCGTGCAGTCTCCCGGCTGCATGATCAGCGACAACGTAAAGAAGGTTCTCCGGGACGCGGGCATCCGCTCCAACCCCGAGCTGACCATTCGCAAAAATACGGTGGTGCGCTTCGAGGCCCCCATCGTCGTCCTCGGCGCACTCAAGATCACCCGGAAAGCCCGTATCGGCGCCTGCACTTACTTCCGCAGCGGCAACATCGAAAGTGTCCATAGCATCGGCCGCTACTGCAGCTTCGGTCCGGATATCAGCATCGGTGAACTGAACCACCCGCTGACGTGGCTCAGCAGTTCAAGTTTTCAATACAATCGCAAACGTTTCACCTGGTTCAAACCCTTCGCCGGTTTCAAAGGCACGCCCAAGACGAAGCAGGAAATCCGCCTCATCAACAAACGTCCGCCCAAAATCGGAAACGATGTATGGGTCGGCGCCAGCGCCCAGATCCTCCGCGGAGTCACAATCGGGGACGGCGCCGTGATTGGGGGCGGCGCGTTCGTCAACCGCGACGTGGAACCCTACGAAATCGTCGGCGGCATTCCGGCCAAACACATCAAATATCGTTTCCCTGAAGATATCCGGGCCGAACTGCTCGAACTGAAATGGTGGCAATATCTCCCCATGGATCTCTCTGGCGTGAATTTTCGCGACGTCCGCGCCGCCATCGCCGAAATCCGCCGGCGCCGAGACGCCGGCTTGATTCAGCCGCGCAAACCCAACTGGCGCACTTACCTCGACGGTGTCGTCACTTGAGCCCGCAACCGCGGCTCGCTATTTTAGGGAGTTCTTCAACGCCTCGAGCACCTCGAGCGCTTTCACCACCGCGGCCTTGTCGATCGCGGCGAAAACACCCAGCGATCGCTTGAGTTCGGTGGTCGAGATGCCCTCCGTCCGCGAAAGATAGACGACTTCGCAATACGGTTTGAGGAAGTCGAACTTCCCCGCCCAATCCTCGCCGATCACGAAGCGATCGATCCCGTATTTCTTCACGTCATCGATCTTCTGGTCCCAGCTTTCCTCGGGGATGGCGCGGTGCACATGACGGATTCCGCGGACGATCTCGATGCGGTGCTCGAACGGGATGATGGTTTTCTTGCCTTTGCCCGCGTTGAACTCGTCCGTCGAGACCGCGACGGTGAGCTCGCCCATTTGCGCGAGTCGTTCGAGCAAGCGCAGGTGGCCAATGTGAAACAGGTCGAAGGTGCCGTAGGTGATGACTTTCATTGCACGTAGAAAAGTGAACGCTCAGGTGCGCGCCGCCGCTCCGTCCGGCGCCGCCGCGAGCGCATTCAGGTGTTTCGTGAAACGGTGAAACGCCCATTTATCCTCTGCCGTCGCCGCCCCGGTGCGCGAGAGCGCCTCCCAGATCCGCGTGCCCATCTTCAGGTCGCGGGCACTGTAGCAATCATACAGGCGCTTGTAGTAATACCAAATCATGTCGACCGGATCCGTCACATACATGTTGGGCGTGTCGAGAAATGTATCGAAAGCCGTCTTGGGTGTGCGCCAATCGCCATAGTTCTCCGTCAAGTAGCGCGTCGTGTCCCGCGGCGCGCGAAACGTTTCTCCGAGAAATTCGATGTCGGTGAGTTCAAACGGCGAGTTCCACCAGCCCGTGCGGTGCCCGAGATGGTGCATCCGTCCCTCCCGCTCGAAGTGCACGAAGATGTCGATCATCACGCCGTTGTAATGACGCACCCGCAGCTTTCGACCGGGGATGTTCAACATGACGACGAACCGCCCTGCGGTCGCGAAATGAGCCGCGAGCTTTTCGAAATTCACGGTGCTGGAGACGCCCACGTCGATGTCCTTGTCGTGGCCGAGAATTTTCTTCTCACGCACACATCCGAGCAAAGTCCCGCTGATCAGAAAAAACTCCTCCCCGACTTCCGCCATTTCCCGCTTCAACGTCAGCAATGCGGTGCGAGCGAGCGGCATCCAATTGCCCTTCCGCGCCTCCGGTTCCGTCGGAGCTGGCGGCCGCTGGGCCACGCCGTTGATGAACCGCCGGCGGATCGCCATCAACGCGTGATCCGCCCGGCCAAAGTCGCGAGCCGCGGTGGAATACTGCAACAGCGCGTTCATGCTCGTCGGCAAGCGACCGGAGAACAACGGCGCCACATACGCGAAGAACCACTCCAAATCCTCCTTCGTCTTCAGCGTCCGACGTAGCGGCTGGAGTCCCTGATCACGCCAATGCGGCGCCTTCTCCAGCACACGGCTGAGAAAGTCCTTCGCTTCCCCGTGTTTTCCCAACGCGCAAAGACAATCCGACCGCAACACCGCCAGTCGGAAAAACTCTCCACCGGGCTCGTCCGCCGGCTCCAGACAGATCATCGCCAGATCCGCTGTTTCCAGGCACGCCTGGTGCATGCCGCGCTGGAACTGCAGCCGCGCTTTCAACACAAGAAATCGCGGATGGGGCCCGTAAACCTCCAGCCAACGTTCCACTTCGTCGGTCGCATCCTTCACCTCACCGAGCATCCCGCGCGCTTCGACCGCGAGCGCTCGCGCCTTTAATAGGGGGCGGTTCTTAAGCTCTGCTTCGCTTCGGCGTCCATCCCACTGCTTCACGCGTTCGATCACGGCTTCGAAGCGGTGCTCATCGAAATCGGTGCGGCAGTCGTTGCCCCACGCCCTCATCTCGTCCGCACCCGCCGGAGCGGATACGCCGGGCGAAGTGGAAGCGGAAGGAGGGCGGGATTCCATGTTAACGCGGCGACCGTGCACGCGTTCGCAACACAGCCAAGCCATCCCAGCCGGTCAACGATGAACACCTTCACGGGCCTCGCACGAACGGCCCAATCCTGCGCTTGCGCCCGCCTCCGTCCGCCCGATGCTCTGAGCGTTTTCGCATGTCCGCTTCGCGCTCTGAAACGCCTTCGCCCGGTTCTGCGGATTGGCCGCGACCGCGTTTCGGCGTCGGCGATATTCCCGCCTACCTCTGGCGCCGGGTCGTGCGGATCGCGACTCTCCGGTTTCTTCGGTCGGATGAGCTTCCGGATGCGGATTCTCCGAACGGCGCGGCGACTCCTTTCCGCATCCTGAACGCCCAGCGCAATCTGCTGAATGTCGGCGCCATCGACGCCGGCCTCGCCGAGTTGCGCACGTTGATGACCACGGGCAAGAACGCGCAACTGCGCGGCCACGCCGCCTGGGCGCTGGTGTGTTACTTCGTCGACTCGGGTGGTCCCGCCCAGTTGCCGGAGATTCTCCCGTTGATCGAGCGCGTGCGCGAATCTCCCTACGCCGCGAAACTGGGCGATCGCTTGGAAATCATGCACGCGGAGGCGCTGGCTCTCGGCGGCGATCCCATCGCCGCCCGGGCCCACATCACGCGGGCGATCCGAGCCCAACCTTCGCCCAATCTCTGGCTCGCCCTCGCTCGCTATCTCGACGCGGCTCCGGACCGCATCCAGGCGTATAACGAATGCCTGAAGCTGTATAAATTCACGTCGGTAAAGCTCACCGCGCAACCCTCACCGTTCGCCTACGATCAGCTCGAGGCCGCGAGTCCGATGGAAGTCATCTCCGATGCCGAGGGCGCGCCGCTCGTCACCGTGCTCGTGCCGGCGTTCAACGCCGAGCCGACAATCCTCACCACGCTTCGCTCTCTTTCCACGCAGACGCACCGCGCACTCGAAATCCTGGTGATCGACGACGCCAGCACCGACCGCACGGCCGAGCTCGTGCATCGCTTCGCTGTATCCGACCCGCGGATACGGCTTCTCACCACCGGATCGAACGGCGGGCCGTATGTCGCCCGCAACGTCGGCCTCGCTCAGGCGCGGGGGAAATACGTCACCTGCAACGATGCGGACGACTGGTCGCATCCCGCCAAGATCGCCCTCCAGGTCGCGCATCTGGAAGCGACCCCCGACTGCATCGCCAACACCTCGCAGCAGACGCGGGTCGAGGAGGATCTCCGCCCGACACGGCGCGGCAACGCCGGCTATTTCATCCAGCTCAACATTTCGTCCCTGATGTTCCGGCGCGAGACCGTGATGGCCAAGCTGGGATATTGGGACTGCGTGCGCTTCGCCGGCGATTCCGAGTTTCTCCAGCGTCTGAAAGTTGTCTTCGGCCCGAAGTCCGTCGCCCACCTGCGCTCGGGTCCGTTGTCGTTTCAACGCCAATCTCCCGGATCGCTCACCTCCTCGGCGACACTGGGGTATCAAGGTTTCAAATACGGCGCACGCCTCGCCTACGAGCAACTGAGCAAGGCCGCCTACGAATCAGGCGTGCCGCTCCGCTACGATTTCCCGATGACGCCGCGGCCGTTCGTCGTGCCCGCGCCCATGCGACTCGTCCGCACCTCGCCCACTGTGCGTCGCTTCGATGTCGTGCTCGTTTCCGAGTTTCGCCTGATGGGCGGCACCAATCACTCCAACGCCGAGGAGATCAAGGCCCAGCGTGCCGCCGGTCTGCGCACCGGTTTGGTGCAGATGGCGTTGTTTCATCTCAATCAGGATCGCCCGCTCAATCCGGGCATTTTCCGCCTCGTCGATGGTGAGCAGGTCGACTGGCTCGTCTATGGCGAGACGATCGAGTGCGACCTGGTGATCATCCGCCACCCGTGGATCCTGCAGCACGCCCAGCGCTACTTGCCACAGATTCGGACCCGCCACGTGCACGTCATCGTCAATCAACCGCCGAAGCGCGACTACGCCAAAGACTCGCCCGCAGTGTGCGATCTGCGGAATTGCGACCGCACCGTGCAAAGCTGGCTCGGCCAGCGCCCGACGTGGCACCCGATCGGGCCCCTGGTGCGCGAGGCCTTGCTCAAACACCACCGCGAAGAGGTCGACGCGATCGGAGGCCTCGCCGCAGAGGACTGGTTCAACATCATCGATCTCGACGAATGGAAACGCCCGACCGGCGTTCCGCGCCGGGACGGCCCCATCCGCATCTGCCGCCATTCGCGCGATCAATACGTCAAATGGCCGGCCAACAAAAAGACGCTGCAGGCCGCTTATCCTAGCGATCCGGATTTCGAGATTCATGTGCTCGGCGGTGCGGAGCTGCCAAAGAAAGTTTTCGGCGGCTCGCTTCCGTCCAACTGGCGCGTGCTTGAGTTTGGTGCCGTCAAGCCCGTGGACTTTCTCCGCGAGCAAGACGTCTTCGTTTACTACACGCACCCGGATTGGGTGGAGTCGTTCGGCCGTTCGATTCTCGAGGCAATGGCCGTCGGTCTGCCCGTCATTCTTCCGCCGATCTACCGCCCGCTGTTTCGCGATGCCGCGATCTACTGCGCGCCCGAGGAGGTGGAGAGCCGCATCCGTGAGCTCATGGCGGATCGCGTCGCTTACGAACGTCAGGTGACGCTCGCTCATGCTTTCGTGTCCGAGCAGTTCGGCCACGAGGCGCATCTCCGCCGCATTCGCCCGCTCGCCTCCGCGTTGTCCGGCGTTGCGACCAAGGCGCCGCGCCCGCCAGCCCTGCCCTTTGACCGCTTCGAGCCGGATCCGGCGGCACTCGCCGCCTTCGCGACGCAGAGAAAACTCGCACCCGAGCTGCTGACTGGCAGCACGAACTTTGAGAACAGCAGCAAGCTCCTCCGCCGCGACATCTACTGCGTCTTGACCGCAAAAGGAGCGCCGCTGGGCGATAAGGTCCGCATCAGGGCGATTCATCTCAACAAGGCCAAGCGCTTCTCGAACTCGCTCATTCAGCTCACCAACGCCATCGCGCTGGCCGAGCGGAGAAAAATCCCGTCCATCATCTGCCCGGGCTTTTGGTATCTCGGCCGGGAGCCGTTCACGTTGCCAAATGGTGTGACCATTCATCCGACGACCGAGACGGTGCGCATCCGACAGGACCGGGCGATTCTGTCCGGTGAATTCTTCTATCGGAAAAGCCTCCGTCGTCTTTACGCCGCCCCCGATCGTGGACAGATCGTCGCATCGCTCCGACCATTCGTCACGCTGCTGCCCACCGGCCCCGCCTTTGCGCCCGACGAATTGGTCATTCACCTGCGCGCGGGTGATATTTTTGATCCTGCACGTGAGGCTCACCCCGGCTACGGGCAGCCGCCGCTCGCCTATTACCAAGTGATCCTCACGCACCAGCCGTGGAGCCACGTGCATCTGGTGTATGAAAACCGCGCAAACCCGGTGATCGACGCACTGGAGCAGCAACTAAAACAGCAGGGCATTCCATTTTCGGTGCAAAGTGGCAGCCTCGAGGACGACCTGAACTTTCTCCTCCGCGCTCGCACTTTGGTCGGAGGCCGAGGCACCTTCCTCGCGGGCGTCGCGATGCTTTCGCTGCACCTCGAACGCATCTTTTTCTTCGAAAACCGTCGGCCCGAACTGCCCTCGCGGATCCAGCAATTCTTGGTGCGCGACAAGGTCGGCGATTACCGCGCGGCGATTCTCTCGCGCAACTGGCAGAACACTCCGGCGCAACGCGAACTGATGCTGAGCTATCCCCTCAGCTCACTTACAGCACCTACGACCGAATGATCGCCGCTGCGACGCATCGTCTCGCGTCCCTTTTCACCTGGGCCTCGGGAGCGGGCCGGATCAGTCAGAACCGGCTGTGGGGCGGCTTCTCTCACCATGAACTGCCACGGTTGAAACGCCTCGCAAACGACACCCACGCGTTCAAGCCCGCACGACTCGACGCCTTGTGGAATCTCGCGTCGTGGAACTACTGCCACGAAGGCTACGCGGATGCCTTGAGCTATCTTGATCGGGTCGCTGCGCTCGGACATGCGAACGACCGACGCTTTCTTTTGCTGCGCACACGGTGCCTCCTGCGCAACCACGCGACCGCGACGGCGCTCGAGCAGATCGAAAATGCGCTCTCCACGCGCAAACCTGATCTCGACCTCCTGCTGCTTCGTTTCAGTGCACTCCGTAGCGCGTCACTCACCGCACAGCCGGCCGCGGCGCCTGCGGTCGATCCACTCGGCGCGCTCAATCGCGTATTCGCGCTTCACGATCTGGCAGAGCTCCGCTTGGGCGACCCGCCACAGCCGCTCCACTTCGACGGTCTCGCGGCCACCTTCACCAGCCGGGCATCGCCCGCTTCGCACAAAAGCCCCACAGTTTCCGTGCTCGTGCCGGTCTTCAACGCCGCGCGAACCCTCCCGACTGCGCTCCGAAGTTTGCTCGCCCAAACGCACCTGGCGCTCGAAATCATCGTCGCTGACGACGGCAGCTCCGACGACTCACTTGAGATCGCACGCGAGTTCGCCGCTCGCGACCACCGCATCCGCGTGCTTCCCCACGTCGGCAACACCGGCGCTTACGCCACGCGCAACCGCGCCCTCGCGTCCGCCACCGGCGAGTTCATCACCACGCACGATGCTGACGACTGGTCCCATCCCGAGAAAATCGCGCGTCAACTCGCCTGCTTGCACGCGCATCCTCGCGCCGTCGCCTCCATTTCCCACTGGGTGCGAGTCACCGACGATCTCGAAATCATGGGCTCGTGGCGTCCGCGCAAACACACGCTCCTCGATCTCAACGATTCCTCGCTGCTCGTGCGTCGCGACGTCTTCGCGAAGCTAGGCGGTTGGGACACGGTTCGCGTCAGCGCGGACACCGAATTTCGCGAGCGTCTTGTCGCCCGCTTCGGCCGCGGTGCGCTCGTCGTTGAGCCCGGCTTGCTCGCATTTGCGCGCGTCCGTTCCGATTCGCTCACCCGGTCCGCCGCGACACACGTGCGCAGTGCGGCGTTCGGGCTGCGCTGGCATTACGTCGACAGCTACCGGCACTGGCATCGTCGTCACGGAGCCTCGCTCCCTCCGCTCACCCCGCACACCCCCCGTC
>JAEYQF010000168.1 GCA_023410155.1 Verrucomicrobiota bacterium
TGTGAATTCAGATTCCAGATACGCGACCGTCTTATCTTCGCCCGGTGTGCCGGGGCTGCGCCCCTCGAACTCGTCGGAGGAGAGAATCTTCGTGCGGTCGAGGATGCGCGTGGCGGAGAACTCAGGTGTGGCGGCGCTCAGCAGATGCGCGACGAGAAACGACAGGATGCCGAGGGCGGGGCTGGGGCGGACGGAGCGGATCATCATGGCGACGGAAGAGCAGAAATCATGCGGCGCGAACCGGCTGATCATTTTTCGAGCCACACGTGCTTGTAGGGGTGCCGGTCGAGCAGGGTCGGATGCCACCCCTTCACCTCGGGGCGAAGGAGAAAAACGTGCGTGTAGTGATAGACCGGGATCATCGGCACCGCATCGAGCAGCAGCCCCTCGGCGCGGGCAAAAATCCGATGACGCTCTTCGGCGGTTGCCGCGCGTTGCGCTTCGAACAGCAGGGTGTCGAAGGAGGCGCTGGACCAGCCGGTGTAGTTGTTGCCGCTACCGCTTTGCCAGATGTCGAGGAACGACGTCGGGTCGTTGTAATCGCCCGTCCAGACCGATCGCAGGATTTGAAACGCGCCCGTGCGGCGTGCTTCCAGCACCGCGTTGAGTTCCTGGTTCACGAGCTGGATCTGCACACCGAGCTCGCGGCGCCACATCTCCTGGATCGCCTCGGCGATCACGCGGTGCGTCTCGGACGAGTTGAACAATAGTTCGAAGGGCGGGAGCCCCTGGCCGTGGGTGTATCCGGCCTCGGCGAGCAGTGCCCGGGCAGCCTCGAAGTTGGTGGTGAACCCACCCTCGAAAACGTAACCGGCCGTGCCGGGGGGCACGAACGAGCGCGCTGGTTGCTGTCCGCCGCGCAGCACTTTTTCCACCAGCGCCTCGCGATCCAACGCGAGGGCCAGCGCGCGGCGCACGCGCACATCGTTGAGAAAGGGGCGTGTGACATTGAGCCGCAGAAAATAGGTGCCGAGCAGCGGGTCGATTCGCAGCAACTCCGGCGCGTCGCGACGATAGCTCTCGATGCGTCCTGGCGGCAGGGCCTCGGTGAGGTGAAGCTGACCGGCGCGAAACGCGCGCTCCTCGGCGTCGAGGCTGTCGAAGGCGCGGAAGACGATTCCCTTTAGTCTCACGGCGTCGCGGTCCCAATAGGTGTCGGATTTGGTCGCGACGATCTCCTGGCCGTAGCGCCAGTCTTCGAGCGCAAACGGTCCGTTGCCGACCAGGCGGCCGGGCCGGGCCCAGGCGGTCCCGCGGCGGGCGAACGCGCCGAACTTCTCCACCGTGGCCCGATGAACCGGGAACCACGCCGTGTGGTTGAGCAGCGAAAGGAAGTAGGGAGTCGGGTGCTCGAGCGTGACACGCAGCGTGCGTGTATCCGGTGCGGCAATACCGACGGCATCGAAACCGGCGACGCCTTTGTTGAACGCTTTGGCGCCTTGCACCACGTGCAGCAGATGAGCGGATTCAGCGCCGAGCTCCGGCGTGAGCACGCGCTGCCAGGAATCCACGAAATCCTGGGCGGTCACCGGTTCCCCGTTGGACCACTTCGCGTCGGCCCGGAGGTGAAACGTGTAGGTGAGCTGGTCCGGCGAGATTTCCCACCGCTCTGCGACGCCCGGCACCGGATGCAAGTCAACCGGATCCTCGCTGACGAGACCCTCGAAGAGCGCAGAGAGGACGTTGTAATCGGCGGCTTGCGTAGCCAGGTGCGGATCGAGGTCGGCCAGGTCAACGCCGATGCCGCGATGCAAGATCTGCTCGCGCGTGCCTCGCTCGACCGCTGTCTCGCGCGGTTTGCAACCGGCGAGCGCGAGCACGGCGAGGAGGCTGGCAAGAAAAACCCCGGCCAGGGCGGCGCGAGAATTCGGGCGGAGAGGCATCATTTCGCGGCAAAGGCGAAAGGACAGACCGCGCTTTCCGATTTGGCAACTAGCTCCGTGCAAGGAGCGCGACAGCGTGCGCCGCGATCGCAATGCCTTTGCCTAGATCGCCCACGCCCTCGTTAGTCGTCGCCTTCAACCCGATCTCGTCGGGGAAGAGGCCCGTCGATCTCGCGAGCGCAGCTTTCATGTCGGTCAGGCGCGGATAGATCTTCGGTCGCTCCGCGATGACCGAGGCGTCGATATTCACGAGCGAGTAGCCCTGATTCGCGACCTCGGCGCACACGCGTTGCAGGAGCACCTGAGAGTCGATGTTCTTGTAGACTGGATCGGTGTTCGGGAAGAAGTGTCCGATGTCGGGCAGCGCGGCCGCGCCGAGGATCGCATCGCAGATCGCATGGGTGAGGCAGTCAGCGTCGGAATGGCCGTCGAGCCCGTAATCGGTGTCGAACTTCACGCCGCCAAGCACGAGCGGCCGGCCGGAGACGATCCGGTGAATGTCGTAACCGTGGCCAATACGAAAGCGAGCCATGCGCGTCAGCTCAGGCTGCGGCGTCCCAGCTCCGGCGCGAGGGAAGGATCCCGCGCGATCAGAAACTCCAGATATGCGAGGTCACCCGGAGTGGTGAGCTTCGGGTTGGGGGTGGAGTTCTCCAGGAGCGCGATGGGGTGACCAATGCCCTCGACCGCGGCGGCATCATCCGTCACGTGAAGTGATTTTTCGGATACGCGCGAATAGGCGCGCACGATGAGATCGCGGGCGAAGACCTGCGGCGTCTCCATCGCCCAGAGTCGCGAGCGGTCCAGCGTGCGAAGTCGGGCGTTGTCACGGTGCTCCTTGATCGTGTCGGTCACCCGATGGGCGAGCACGACTGCGTCTTCGCGGCGAACAATCTTGTGCAGGGCCACGAGTTGTTCCGGCCGCACGAGCGGTCGCGCGCAATCGTGGATGAATACATACGCGATGTCATCGGGCAGCGAGGCGAGCGCGCGCATCACCGAATCCTGACGTTCGCGTCCGCCCTGCACCAAGGCCGAAGGAGTCGGCGCGTAGGCGGCCAGTTCTGTCATCTGGCGCTGGTCGCGATAGACCACCACGTAGAAGTCCGCGACGCCGCTGGCCATGAAGGCCGCCGCGGTGTGCGCGAAGACCGGCCGGCCGGCGAGGGGAGCGAGCACTTTGTCTTCGACAGCTCCCTGCATACGGGAGCCGCTTCCGGCGGCGAGGAGGATGGCGGCGGTGCGGGACATGTGGGGTGGTGGTGAAGCTGAGGAAGATCGAACCGCTAAGCGGCGCCGAGTTCCGCGAGGATCGAGCGTGCGGCCTCGGCAGGGTCCTTGGCCTTCAGAATAGGTCGGCCCACAACAATGTAACTTGAGCCTGCGCGCGCGGCCTCGGCCGGGGACATCACGCGCTTCTGATCGTCGCCGCCCGCCTCACCACTCGGGCGGATGCCAGGCGTGACGAGTTGCACCTCGGCCGCCAGCTGCGAGCGCAGCATCGCGACCTCGAGCGGCGAGCAGACCAGACCACGCAAGCCCGCGTCGCTCGCGAGCCGTCCGAGCCGGGAAACCTGGGCATCGGGCGCGACACCCACGCCCGTTTCGTTGAGGGCCGCGCCGTCCATCGACGTGAGCACGGTGACGCCGAGGAGCAGCAGATCGGGCTTCGTCTGTTGCTGCGCGGCGCGTGCGGCGGCCATCATTTCGCGTCCCCCGCAGGTGTGCAGCGTGAGCATGCCGATCGGCAGCGGCGCGAGAGATTCGACAGCTTTCGCGACCGTGTTCGGGATGTCGTGGAGTTTGAGATCGAGGAAGATGTTGAAGCCTTCGTCGGCGACGCTGCGCACATAATCGGGCCCGTAGGCGGTGAACATTTGCAGTCCGATCTTCACCCAGCGGAGGGAGCCGCGCAGTTGGCGGAGGATCGGAGCGGCGGCTTCGCGTGTCGGAACGTCGAGGGCGAGAATCAAGTCGCAGGACATGGGCGGACGGCCAGTGAACGACATTCGCTTCGGATGGAAACCTAAAATTCCGGCTGGCGCCGACTCGGCCCATGAACCGGAATGGGTCGAGCCACAGTGCGGACCGGGTCGAGCCAGGGTGCGGCATGAGTCGAGCCAAGGTGCGGACCGGGTCGGGACACGGTGCGCCTCGAGTCGATGCACGAACCGCTCACGTATTTCTCTCCGGCCAAACTCAACCTGTTCCTCGCGATCACGGGACGGCGGAGCGACGGTTTTCACGATCTCGTGTCGCTCGTGGCGAAGTTGAAGTGGGGCGACACACTCACGATCGCGCCGGCGGAAACGGATGCGCTCGAATGCGACGATCCTGCGGTGCCGGTCGACGCGTCGAATCTCGTGCTGAAAGCGGCGGCGGTTTTTCGCGAGGCGACCGGTTGGCGAGGCGCGGCAAAATTTTTCCTGCAGAAACGGATCCCGATGGGTGCGGGACTCGGCGGCGGCAGCAGCAATGGCGCGATGGCGTTGCGCGGGCTGAACGATCTCGCGGGACGTCCGCTCGATGACGCTGCGCTCGTGCTGCTGGCGGCGAGACTCGGATCGGACTGCGCGGCGTTCTTGACCGCGGGTCCGGTGGTGATGCGCGGGCGGGGCGAACGCGTGGAGGCGCTGCCGGAGGCGGGTGCAGCGAAGTTGCGGGGGCGGCGAGTCGTGGTGTTCAAACCGTCGTTTGGCATCTCGACGCCGTGGGCTTACAAGCAGATGGCGGCGCGAGCGCCGGGGAGTTATCTGCCGGCGGAGCAAGCGGAGCCGCGGTTGCGGGAGTGGATCGAGGGTGCGGGCGCAGCAGAGGAGGCACTTTATAACAACATGGAGTCGGTGGCATTCGAGAAATTCATGGCGCTGCCTGCCATGTTGGGCGCGCTGCGGGAAACCTTCGGGCTCGCCGCTCGTATGAGTGGAAGCGGGAGCGCGTGTTTCGCCTTTTTGCCGGAAGGAATGGAGGGGGGCGCACTCGTGCGGTTACTGAAGCGGGGCTGGGGCGATACAGTCCTCGCCATCGAGTCGCAATTAGAGTAAATCCGCATTGACCCGCTGCTCTGGGAGAGCGTTATCGTCCGGCGCTGCCGACTTCTACCCCGGGTCGGCCGCACGACTTAATATTTGATGGATCCTCGCCCGAAGAACGAAGTGACGGTGCAGGGCATTGCCGCCTCCCACGGCATCGCCTACGGCCAGGTGTTCGTTTACATTCAGAGCGATGTCACGGTGCCGAGCTACCAGGTGGAGCCGGATAAGCGGATCGAGGAGGTCGCGCGTTTCGAGCAAGCGCTGTTGGTGACTCGGCAGCAAATCGCCAAGATCCAGAGCGAGGTGGCGAAAAACCTGGGACCGGAGGAGGCACTCATCTTCGATGCGCACCTGCTGGTGCTCGAGGACCAGGCGTTGATCGGGGAGACGATCCGCGAGTTCCAATCAACGGGGCGCAATATCGAGACGTGCTTCAACCAGGTCTCGCAGCGCTATATCAAAGCGTTTTCCGAAATCGCAGACGAATACCTGCGCGAGCGTGCCAGCGACCTGCGCGACGTGGCGCAGCGGGTGTTGCAGAATCTCCTCGGGCAGGCCGAGAACTCGCTCAGCCGTCTCGCCGACAAACGCATCGTCGTCGCCAACGATATCACGCCTTCAGATTCGGCCAGCATCGACCGCAGTGCGGCGCTGGCGATCGTGACGGATTCGGGCAGCCGCACGAGTCATGCGGTGATCGTGGCGCGTTCCATGAAGGTCCCCGCGGTCGTCGGCGTGCGAAATCTTTCCGCGCGGGTGCAAAACGGCGACTGGGCGATCGTCGATGGCTACGATGGCGTGATCATCCTGAATCCGTCGGAGAGCACACTCTTCCGTTACGGCAAGATCCAGGAGCGCAAGAAGTCGTTTGAGTCGCGTTTGCTCGAGGCCAACCGCCGCCCGGCGGTGACGCTCGATGGCGTGACGGTGCCGCTGTTGGCGAATATCGAGAAGATGGACGAGGTCGCGCTCGTGAAGGAATACCGCGCGGAGGGCGTGGGTCTGTATCGCACCGAGTATCTGTTTCTCAATTCCTCCCGCGTGCCGACCGAGCAGGAGCAGTTCCTCGCTTACAAGGGAGTGGCTGAATCGCTTGCGCCGAACCCGGTGATCATCCGCACGCTCGATCTCGGCGGCGACAAGCCGATGGCGGGCAACCCGGATCTTTTCCAGAAAGAGGACAATCCTTTCATGGGCTTTCGCGCGATCCGGTTCTGCCTGGAGCACGTCGCGATTTTCAAGGACCAGCTCCGCGCCATCCTGATGGCGAGCGCTTATGGGAAGGTGCAGCTGATGTATCCCATGATCAGCGGACACGAGGAACTCGCCCGCGCGAATGCGGTGCTGACCGAGTGCATGCAGGAACTGAAGGACCGCGGTCAGCCTTTCGATGAGAATCTCTCGATCGGAGCAATGATCGAAATCCCGAGTGCGGCCACGACGATCGACCTGGTGGCGCGCGATTGTGCGTTTGTGAGCATCGGGACCAACGATCTCATCCAATACCTGCTGGCCATCGACCGCGTGAACGATCGCATCGCGCATCTCTACGAGCCGACGCATCCGGCGGTCATCCGCACGCTCAAGCAGATCATCGATGGCGCACACCGGCACAAAATCCCGGTGAGTGTCTGCGGCGAGATGGCGGGAGATCCGGTGTATGCACCGCTGTTGCTCGGGCTCGGCGTGGATAGTCTCAGCATGGCGCCTTCGTGGGTGCCGGCGGTGAAATATGTGATCCGCGCGATGGCGATGGCCGATGCGCGCCAACTCGCAGAGGAGGCGCTCGCGATGAGCTCGCCGCGCGAAATTCAGGCCAAGTGCGACGCGTTCTACCGCGCGCGCGTGGAGATGGAGTGAGTGCCGCGGCGGTCAACCGGCGCGCAGTGGTGGATGCGGGCTGGTGGCTGGCCCTCGCGCTGCTGTGGGTCGCGGTGATCTGGCGCTGGTGGCCGGCGTGGGGCGCGAGTGCTGAACACTCCTTCGGCTTCCTCGTGCCACTGCTCGCCGCGGGTCTGGCCTGGGAGCGGCGACGCGACCGGCCTGCGACGTCTGCGCCTTCTCCAACGGCGCGGAGAGTCGGCACGGTTGTTCTAGCGGCGGCGCTGCTCGCCCTGCCGGGGGCATTGATTGTCCTGACCGCCAATCCCATGTGGCCGGCCATCCAGTGGGTGACAGTCGGAGCCGCCATCGTATCCACGATGACAATACTTTGGCGGTGGCAGGGAGGGGCGGTCGCGCGGCATTTCGCGTTTCCGGTGCTTTTTCTCGCCACGGCGCTGACTTGGCCGGCGATTGTCACCGTGCGCTTGGTGGGCGCACTGGTGGCCATGAACGCCAGCCTGGCGGCGACCGCGGTCTCACTGCTCGGCCATCCCGCGGTGGTGCACGGGGCGGTCATCGAACTCGCCAACGGAACGGTGGGAGTCGACGAGGCATGCAGCGGGTTGCGCTCGCTGCAAACCGTGTGGATGGCGGGATGGTTTTTCGGCGAACTGTTTCGGCTGGGACCCTGGCGCCGGGTGGGATTGGTGGCGGCGTCGATGCTGGTGGCGCTTGTCACGAACTGGCTGCGCACGGCGGCCCTCACGTGGCTCGCCGCCGCGCGCGGGATCGTCGAAAGCGAGCGTTGGCACGATCGTGCGGGTGAAATCGAGCTGGCGGTCACGCTGGGTCTGGTCGCGCTGCTCG
>JAEYQF010000178.1 GCA_023410155.1 Verrucomicrobiota bacterium
CCGCCGGCCTGGTGCACACCGCGCTCCACGCCGACCCCACCGACCTCAACAAGCTCGCTCGCTGGCTGCGCCACCCGCGGCGCCCGTTTACCGGCGAAGGCTACCTGCTGCGCAAGGACGGCACCACCATTTACGCCGCATGGAGCTACAGCGCCGTCTGCGGCCCGCGTGATCGCGTCAACGAGATTGTCGCCACCTATCGCGACACGACCGAGAAGCGCCGCCTGCAGGAAGCGCTCGTGCATTCGCAGCGCCTGGACGCCGTCGGCCGGCTGGCCGGCGGTGTGGCGCACGATTTCAATAATCTGTTGTCCGTGATCAACGGCTACTGCGAGATGCTCGCCGCCCAGGTGAGCGACCGCCCGCAAGCGTTGCGTGAGGTCAACGAAATCCACAAAGCCGGCCTTCGCGCCGCCACGCTCACGCGCCAGCTTCTCGCCTTCGGCCGTCGCCAGCCGATGGATCCGCACGTGCTGAATCTCAATCGCGTGGTGCGCGATAATGCCGAGATCATGGGGCGCCTCCTCGGCCGTGCAGGCCGCCTCGAACTCGATCTGGCCCAGAATCTGGCCAACGTCCGCGCCGACGCCACCCAGCTCCAACAGGTCCTGCTCAACCTGGTCATCAACGCCCGCGACGCGCTTCGCGACCACGGCTGCGTCACCATCTCCACGGCCAATCGCGACGTGAAACTCGGCCTCAACCGCCGCGCCACCGACATCCCGCCCGGCCGCTACGTATGCCTCTCCGTCTCCGACAACGGCACCGGCATGGACGCCGAGACGCAGAAACATCTTTTCGAGCCGATCTTCACCACCAAGCCGGAGGGCAAAGGCACCGGCTTGGGCCTCGCACTCGTCTACGGCATCGTCCAGCAGAGCAACGGCTACATCAACGTCCGCAGCGCCGTGCTCGCCGGCTCCACGTTCGAAATCTTGCTTCCGGAGACAAAAGATCGCGAAGAAGATCAACCGGGCGTTTCGGCTGTCACGCCGCTTCCCGCCACCCGCGGACACGAGACCCTCGTCTTCGTGGAATCCGACGAGGTCGTGCGCAAGATGGTCGCCGGCATGCTCACCGCCGACGGCTACCGTGTCATCGCGGCACGCACACCCTCGGAGGCGCTGCGGCTCGCCGTGGCCCAGGACCGCCCGATCCAACTGCTGATCACACCTTCCGAGGAGCCCGCGGAGCAGGCCGCGCGCAAACTTCACGAGCGCCACTCCAACCTGCGCATCCTCAGTATCGGCCATCATGATACGCCGCAGCCATTCGGCTGGCTGCCCGCGAAACATCAGGCCGGTCTCGCCAAACCCTACGCCTTGAGCGAGGTGCTCCGCTGCGCCCGCGCCCTGCTCGACCTCTGAGCCGATGAAACTGTTTCTGACGGGCGCATCCGGCCTCGTGGGCGCCGCAGTGGCCACCGCCGCCGCCCGCCGTGGGCACGAAGTCATCGGCATCACGGGCCGCTTCACCGGACCGCTCGAAGGCCTCGCACAGCGTCTCTCCCTCGATCTCGCCGATGAGCAGGCCGTCACCGCGGCCGTGCTCGATGCGTTTCCAGATGCGATCGTCAATTGCGCCGCTGTGTCCGAGCCCGCGCAGTGCGACGCGCAACCCGACCTCTCACAGCGTCTCAACGTCGCCCTGCCCGCGGCGCTCGCCCGCGCCGCGCCTCATCTCAGCGCGCGTTTCGTCCCCATCTCCTCCGAACAGGTGTTCGACGGCGCGCAGACAGCGCCCTATCGCGTCGACTCGCCCACGCACCCCATCACGCGCTACGGCCGGCAGAAATGCGAAAGCGAACAAGCCGTGCTTGCCGCCGCCGCCCAGTTCTCCGCCATCGTCCGCGCTCCGCTGCTCATGGGCGACAGTCCGGGTGCGCGACGCAGCTTGCACGAACGCCTGCTCGCCGATTGGGCCGCCGGTCGCACCGCCAAACTCTATGCTGACGAGTTTCGCCAGCCCTGCACCGGCGAAAACCTCGCCGAAACCCTCGTGGAACTCGCCGAACGCCCGGCGCTCTGCGGAGTTTTTCATTGGGCCGGACGCGACCTGCTCTCGCGCGTGCAACTCGGTGAAGCGATTCGCACTCATTTCAAGCTCACGCCTCAGCAAGCTCCGATCGTCGCGACCTGCCGCACCGACCAGCCGGAGATCGCCGCCACGCGCCAGGCGTGCCTCGCGCTCGATCTCGCCCCCCTCCTGGGCACGCTGCGGACCCGACCTGAGACGCTCGCGCAACAACTCGCCTCGCTGAAAGTGCCGCCCCCCGTGCGCGCGTGGTATCACGCCCTCTGAATTTCTTCGCCCATGACTCTCGACGTCCTCCCCGACCGCACCGGCGGCGCCGCCGAAAACATGGCGTTGGATTTCCTGCTGCTGCAGCGCTACCCGCAGGCGACTCACGCACGGTTTCGTCACTATGGATGGCACCGGTCGTCCTGCACTTTTGGATACAGCCAGAAGCTCGCCTTTGTCCGCGCCGCGCTGCCGGCCGATGAACCCCTCGACCTCTGCCGCCGTCCGACCGGCGGAGGCATCGTCGATCACCGCGAGGACTGGACCTACTCGCTCGTGATTCCGCGCGGCCACCCGCTGGAGGAACAGCGCGCCTCGGAAAGTTACCGCGCCATCCACGCGTGCCTCGCGGCCGCACTTCGCGCCCAGGGACTTTTCGCCGCCCTCAAGGAAGCGTGCGAGCCACCCGAGCCCGGCGCTCCCAGCTGCGGTCCGGCCGGCGTCTGTTTCCAACGCGCCGAGCTCTACGACGTGATTCACCCGGCCACACAGGAGAAGATCGCCGGCGCCGCGCAGAAACGAAACAAGCACGGCCTGCTCTTCCAAGGCTCGCTCTGGCGACCCGCGCTCGGCGTGGCGCTCGATGACGAAAAACTCCACGCCGACTTCACCGCCGCGCTGGCCGAGACACTCCAATCTCTCGCCGAGCCCACCCCGTGGCCGGACCTCAACGAAGACGAAGTCGCCGGCCTGACCGAGCAATACTCCACGCCCGAGTGGCTCGAGTATCGCTGAGCCATGCCCACGGTCGCGTGCGCCAAGAGAACACCGCGCGCTCCAGAAACCTGACGCGGCCACTCGACCCGACCCGCACCGTGTCCCGACCCGATCCGCTCCAGGGCGCGACTCGGGACAGACCTGGGTTCAATCCGCGACAGGCGCCGGTTCGGCGACTTTCACCGGCTCGGGTTGCCAGAAATAGTGGCCACGCTTCAACCGGTCGGCACGTATCCAGATTGCGGCTACAGCGAGGATCGCGAGCACCACGGTGAACCAGAACAACCGCTGACGGCGCTTGGCCGCCTTGTCCTCATACGGGTCCTTGAGCGAGCGGTGCGAGCCCGGTGGCAGATGCGCCAGCGTGGTGAGCTTGCGGCCGAGCGGCAGGTTGATTTTCACGCGACCGTTCACCGCCCAGCCGCTGCTGTCCAGGATCGGTCCGAGCGTGCGGCGGCGGAGTTTGAGCCATGCGATGAGCATCGAGGGGCCCGAGATCGCGAGCAGAATGCCGATGAGCCCAACCGGCATCCACAGACCCAGACCGAAGAACGCGCCGACGATCGTGCCGAACGCCGCCGTGATGCCACCCACCGCCACGCCGATCGCGGCCACCGTGCCGATGTCGATCTTCTTGGGTGCGACGGGCTTCACCTTGTCCACGTTCGCCGTGCCCTCAGCGGCGCCTGCAAGCTTGCTCGTGTTGGCCTCGTCGGCCGCCGCCGCGCGTTTCGCCACCTGCTCCTCGATGAAGCGCACGAACTTGATGTAAGGCGCGAAAAACGCCTGGCGGACACTGATGGGATTCTCGACGACCGCCGTAACCACCGCGTCCCAGTCGCGGCCGAGTCGATCGTAGAAGAGGCCGTGTCGGCCCACGAAGACGTAGTCGCTGTCGCCCTGGGTCACGCACGCAGCGATGGTGAACGGCGGCTGGTCTTTGCGCGTGCAGGTGCAATACGCGAGGCACACCTGGCTCTTCGCGGCGAGCGGCGTCGGGCCGTCGGTCTTGATGCACAGTTCGAGCGCTCGAGCGTCGAAGTAGAGCGTGCCGGCCTGAAACACCGCGCAGCGATCCGGCGCATAGAAGTCGGCAAAGTTGACGAAATTGTGCAGCAGCGTGCGCAGGTCGCGATGATAGCGAGCGAGCCGCTCCACGTCCGCAATGGCCTGAAACTCGGGCGCGAGCTGCCGATCCTTTTCGACCAGCGCGGTGAGAGCCACGCGGGCCGCACCGCCGGCGAGTTCGCGCAGCCGCGGCAGTCCGAGCGACTCGACCGCGGCGCCGGGCTTGCTCGCGAGCCACGCTTCGTAGCCGGCGAATTTTTCCTTCAACGCGGTCCACTCATCGCGCGTGAGGGAGACTTTTCCCGCACCCAACACCGGCGTCACCGCGGCCGCGTGCAGCGTCTTCAAGGCGGCAGCCCAGGCGGGATTCACATCGTCCAGCAAGGGCAGCGGCCGGCGCGGCTCGATGCGGGCGAGAGGAAACGCACCGACGTCGGGCCCGGCCCCACTGAGATCGCGAGGAGCGAGTGCTTCGTAATCGGCCTGGCTGCGGTTGAGCGTCTCGGCGGCGCGGGGCTCGACCGAGGCGAGCGCGCAGCGCACGAAGTAGTCGTCGACCTTGGCGCGCACGGCGGTGATCGCGGTCACGGCCGCGGGAGTCGCGTCGCCGAGAACGGTGTTTTGCTTCGTGGCGCTGGCATCGACCCAGGCGAGATACGAGGTGAGATCAGCATAGAACGCCTCGATCGTGGACGCGGTCACTCCCACCACTCCCGCGCGGCCGGTGGAGCCGCCGTGGGTTTTCACGATGTCGCGGATGAGATCCTGCACCGAGGCATCGTCGGTGGCGTTCGGCGTGATAACGCCGTCACCACTCAGCGCACTGGCGGCGAAAATTTTCGCCGTGTCCGCGGCGTCGGCGACCGAGATCGCTTCGGACGACGTGCGGCCGACCTGCTGAAGAATTCGACGCGCGGACGCCACCAGCGCCTGGCCCTCCGGAGTCTGGTCCTGCATCGCTGCGAGAGGCAGATCCGCGCGACCGAGCAGAAGATCCGCAGGATTCTTCATGCGCGCGGCCGCCCACTCGATCGCAGCAATCAACTCGGGTGCGCGAATGCGGCCGTCGGCATCGGTGTCGACAAGCGCGAGGGTCTTCTCGTCGAGCTCGAGCCCCGTGACCGGACACGCGAGGGCGACCCACAGTTTCTGGTCAAGGTGTCGAAGGGCCCAAAGGTCGTCGGCGGTGCGAAGTTCGACCTGATCGAGTCCACCGGTGCGGAAGAACTTCCAAGAGTGCGCGGGCGAGGAGGTGTTCATGCGTGCGAGGAGCCGCCGCCAAACTGCACGGGGAGCGACGTTTGGCAAATCACGCCGCCGCACGCTCGAGGGTGATCACGCACTCGAGATGCCGCGTCTGCGGAAAGAGATCGAAGGGCTGCACCGCCCGAACCGCGTAGCCAGCGGCGAGGAAGTCCTTCAGGTCGCGCATCTGCGTGGCCGGATCGCACGAAACGTAAACCACGGCGCGCGGGCGATACGCGAAGAGCTGCGCGAGGAAGGATGCATCGCAGCCTTTGCGCGGGGGATCGATCACAACCACGGTGTCACCCGCGGGGAACGTGAGTCCGGCGAAGATCGCGGCCGCATCGCCCGCCTGGAAGGTGGCGTTGGCGATCGCGTTGGCGGCGGCATTTTCACGGGCGAACCGCACGCTGCTTTCGCTGATCTCGATGCCGGCGACGCGCTCGAACGCCCGCGCCGCCGTGAGCGCGAAGAGTCCGCTGCCACAGTAGGTGTCGACGAGAAAACGCGCTCCGCTCGCCGCCGCTTGTTCGCGCACATAGCCGGTAAACGCCGGCAGGATGAAGGGATTGTTCTGAAAGAAATCCCGCGCCAGGAAATGCAGCTTCAGGTCGCCAACCGTCTCGGTGACGATGGCGTCGTAGTCGGTCGTGACGACGCCCGACGCGTCGCGCAGAAGCAGCGTGGCGCCGCGCGTGAAACTCTCCGCGCGCGCGTGCACGCCGGCGCGCACCGTGGTGAGTTTCTCATTGATGGCGTCAGTCGCGATCGGGCAGCGCGGCACGTCGAGGATGTCGAAGCGTGTGCCCTGGCGGAGGAAGCCGATCGGGAAAACCGGCCCCGCAGGCGCTGCGTTGGAGATCGCGCGGTCTGCATCGGAGACTGCGCCGGGCACCGTCTCCTCCTGGGAAGCAATCGTGGCATCCGCCGGGGGTGACTTGAACCAGCGGGGCGCGGCAAAATGTGGCGTGATTTTCGAGCGGTAACCGAACTCGCGCGGGGAGCCGACGACCGGGTTCACGGCAAACGTGATCCCGGCCATGTGCTGGAGCAGCTCGGCGACCTGCTGTTGTTTCCAGCGGAGCTGCTCCGTGTAGGTGAGATGCTGATACTGGCAGCCGCCGCATTTGCTGAAAAGGGGGCACGGCGCCTGCACGCGATGGGGCGAGGGCGTGAGGACCTCCACTAGATCGGCTTCGGAGAAATTCTTGTGATTGCGAAACACGCGCGCCCTCACGCGCTCGCCCGGCAGCGTGAACGGAACCATCACGACCCAGCCGCCGGGATTTTCGATTTTCGATTCTCGATTTTCGATGGGCTGCTGATCCGCCAGCTTCACGCGGCCGAGTCCGGAGCCGAGATTCGTCAGGGTGGAAATCTCCAGCTCGATCTCCTGGTGATACGCGAAGGGTTGGTCGTTGAACTTTTTCTTTTTCGCCACGGATCGACGAACACAGAGAGGTTTTAGGGATTTGCCTAGCCTGAACTCTCCGTGCTCTCTCTCGGCCGTGGTGTCACCCGAGAGAATTTCCAGTCTGCAAAACCCGCGCGTGAAACAGCTCGTGAAGCTGCGCGACCGACGGCCGAGGGATGAGGCGGGCGTGTTCCTCGTCGAAGGCTACCGCGAAATCCGGCGGGCGCTCGAGAAACAGGTGAAGCTCGACGAGCTCTACTACGCGCCCGATTGGTTTCTCGGCGAGAACGAGCCCGCGCTCATCGCGCGGGCAGCAGAGAGTGGAGCGAAGCTTTTCGAACTCACGAAAGAGGCGTTTGCCAAAGTCGCCTACCGCGAACGTCCGGATGGCTTGCTCGCGCTCGCGCCGCAATGGAAACGCACGCTGGCGGACTTGGAGCCCCGGCTCCCTCTCGCGCCGTTTCTCCTCGTGGTCGAAGCGATCGAGAAACCCGGCAACCTCGGCACCATCCTCCGCAGCGCCGACGCCGCCGGCTGCGACGCGGTGATCGTCTGCGACCCGGTGACAGACATTTTCAACCCCAACGTCGTGCGCGCCTCCACCGGTGTGCTGTTCTCCGTGCCGCTCGTGGTCGATGAAAGTGCGCGCGTCCTCACGTGGCTCCAGGAGCGCGGCATCCGCACCGTCGCGACCACGCCCTCCGCGGAGAAGCTCTACACCGACACCGATTTGCGCGGCCCGCTCGCCGTCATCATGGGCAGCGAGCAGTATGGATTGAGCGAGTTTTGGTTGAAGAACAGCGACCAGCCGATCCGCATCCCGATGGCCGGTCAGGCCGACTCGCTCAACGTCGCCATGGCGACCATCATCACGCTCTTCGAGGCGGTTCGGCAGCGAAGCAGTTAGCGCCGTTCACGCTTGAGCGCTGCGACCAACTCCGCCGTGCCTTCGGCCATGCTGACCCGAGGCGTGTAGCCGAGATCACGCTTCGCGGCCGCGAGGTCGAACCAGTGCTCCTTCGCCAGCTCGGCCGCGACGAAGCGCGTCATGGGCGGCTCCCCTTTGAGGCCCAACCCGCGCCACACCAGTTCACAACTCGCGCCGATCATCGTCGCGACTCGGAGCGGAACGTGGCGCGACACGGGACGTTCGCCGACCCCGGTCAGGAGCGCGTTGATCCAGTCCCACAACACCACCGGTTCGTCGTTGGTGATGAAATACGCCCGCCCGGCCGGAGGTATCGAGTAACCTGATACGTTAGCTTGTGCCAGCGCTGCCTCAGCGAGGAGATGCGCGTCGACGGCGTTTTCAACGTGGACCATGTCGACGCGGTTTTTTCCATCGCCGACGATGCGCAAACGCCCGGCCCGCGCGCGCGCGAGCACGCGCGGCACGAGATGCGGATCGCCGACGCCCCAAATCAGATGGGGGCGCAGCGCAACCGTGCGGAGCGCGTCGGAGTTGGCCCCCAACACCTCCCGCTCGGCGATGGCTTTGGTGAGCGGATACGGACTCGGGCAGTCATTCGTGAGCGGGAGCGACTCATCGGCACCCGCAAGATCACGGCCATTGTAAACCACGCTTGGCGTGCTGGTGTGCACGAATTGCCGCACGCCATGAGCGCGTGCTCCTTCGAGCAACGCCCGGGTGCCGAGGACGTTGGTGCGAAAAAAATCTTCGTAACGCCCCCATACTCCGACTCGTGCCGCCACGTGGAAAATCGTCCCGATGCCAGCGCAGGCGGTTCGCACCGCCGCCGCGTCATCGAGCGAGGCCCGCACAAAACGCACGCCCCGCGCCTCGAGATCGGGCGCCGGCGTGCGGCCGAGCACCGTCACGGTGCGCCCCGCCGCGAGCAATCGCTCGACGAGGCGGCGGCCAAGGAAACCGGTGCCGCCGGTGACGAGGACGGGATCGCGCGGCGCGGTGCTCATCGTTTGGGATCGCTCTCGAAACCGCGGGCCGTCTGCGCCCACCTCGCGAGGGTCAGGCGATGAATTTTGGCGTTGTGCCGCACATCGACTGGGAAACGGGGACGGAAGTAGAACACCTTGATCGACTCGGTTGCAGCGTCCGCTGCGGCCAGATTGCGAAGCTCACGCGCGAAATCCCGAGCCTCTTTCGAGTCGGCGAGGTCAGCCTCCACCACGATCGCGGCGCGTTGTTGTCCGCGCGGACCGACGCCGATCAGCGCGCACCGCTTCACGCGCGGATGAGCGCGAAACACGCGTTCGCACGGCTCGGTGAAAAGCGGACCGCGTGCCGTTTCGACGCGCTCTGCCTTCCGGCCGCAAAACCACAGACGGCCCGCCTCATCAAGCAGACCGCAGTCGCCCATGCGGTGCCACACGACGTCGCCCTCTTGGATCTTCGCGGTCGCAGTCGCTTCCGGCGCGGCGTCGTAACACTTCGTCACCACCGGCCCCCGCACGATGATCTCGCCGATCTCGCCGCGGGGCAGTTCACGCGCGTCCGCCATGGCTTGGAGCGGTCGATCGGTGAGCTCGATGATGCGCACTTCGATCCCGGGCACCGGCCGACCGACGCACGCGCCGGGTCCGCTCGTGGTTTCGGCAATCTCGCGCGCGGAGACGGAGCTCACCGGGAGCGCCTCGGTCGCGCCATAGGGGCTGTGCAGCTCGCCGTGCGGCAGGAACGACCGCGCGTCGCGCCACAACGCGGCGGGCACGGGCGCACCGGCGCAGAGCACGCGGCGCAGCGAGGGAAGTGTCACCTGATTCTGGATACAGTGCGCGCCGATCTTCGCCCACAGCGTAGGGGAGCCGAAGGAGTTGGTCACGTTTTCCTGGCGGATTGCCTGGACGATCTTCGCGGGGTCCATCGCCGCGGGTCTTCGGGGGTCGATCTCCGGAACGATCGTGGTCATGCCGAGCGCGGGGTTGAACAGCGCGAAGATCGGCAGCAACGGCAAGTCCACCTCGCCCGGTGCGATCCGATAGGTGTCGCGTATCAGCCGCACCTGCGCGTCGAACATGCCATGCTCGTAGCACACGCCTTTAGGTGAGCCGGTGGAGCCGGAGGTGAAGAGGATCGCGGCGAGATCGGTGGCGGCACTCGGCGGTTCCCCACCGGGGGAGGGCAGCCCGGAGAGACGGGCCCCCGCCGTCGTGAGCCGGGCCGTGAGGCGGCTGCTCGCGCCCACCCGCACCTCGACGGAGCGAAACGCGCTCCGGAAGACGCGGCTGACGAGCCAGGCGAGCGGGATGCCGACCAGCGCCCGCGGCTGTGAGCGTTTCACGCAGGCGAGAAAACTCTGCAGACCCATGCCGGGGTCGATCACCACCGGCACGGCGCCACTGCGGAACAACGCGAAGACCGACGCGATCAACGGCAGGCCTTGTTTCACCATCACCAGCGTGCGATCGCCTCGCCGCACTCCCGCGCGGTGGAGACGTGCGCTCCACGCAGCGACCTCGGCTTCGAGTTCGGCGAAGGTCAACGTGAGGTAATCGATCTCCCCCGTCCGGGCCCGTCCCCGCGGCACCTTGAGCGCAGCACGCTCGGGCTGCTGCTGCGCCATCAGGGAGAGATGGCGGGCGATGTTGGCGTCGGGCAACGGCTCAGACATTGGCACGCGATGACAGTGGGCGACAGGACGCGCGGCAACCTTTAGCATTGCGACGTTCCCGGGTGAATCGCCCCGGCGGCGGGTGCGGGCCCGCGAATCTCAGCTCTCCTTCACCGACGGGGCGTCGCGGAGCAGGTCGGCCTGCCAGCGCAGCAGGATCTCGTCGAGCCGCGCAGGCGCCCGGGCGATCTGGGCGAGTTGGGCGCGGTTGGCGATGAGGGTCGGATCGAGCTGGAGTTTCGCGGCGAGCTTGTCGCGCTCATCCTTGATGCGATCGAGCCGCATCACTTCGGACTGCGTAAGCGACACGTGATTGGGATCGCGCCCACGGCGGCGCGGGAGCGAGGCCGGATCACGTTCGAGTCCGGCGCGAATCGCGGCGGCAAGAGAGGCCTGCAGGCGCTCGTGACGACGGCCGAGGTTGATCGAGGAGAGGATCGTCGCCTCCGCGTTTCCGTCTTCCGCGGCGTGCGCCATTTTCAAGAGGATGTCGCTCGAACAAACCTTGAAGGGCGGGACATCGAGGCGTTGCGCCGTCTGTTCGCGCCAGTGCCAGACGGCGTGCAGGACCGTGAGGCCCTTGCCGCGCAAACGTTCGCTGCGGCCGATGCGCCAGTCGTTTTCGTCGGGCGGCGCGAAGCCGGTCGACCCCGATTCGATCTGCGCGATGCATTGCTGGCTGTGCCAGCCGAGCCGGCCGAGTTTCTTGAGTTCGCGCGTGAGGATGTCGCGCAGAGCCGGCAGGTAGAAAACGTCGAGCGCGGCGTAATCGAGCATCTTCTGCGTGAGCGGGCGCTTGGACCAGTTGGCCTTTTGGGAGTCTTTCGAGAGTTTCACGCCGAAGTGATCCTCGAGCAGCGCGGCCAGGCCGATGCGCGGACGGTTGATCAACTGCGCCGCGAGCATCGTGTCGAAGATGCTCTTCGGACGGAAGCCGCTGAAATCGTGCAGCAGCCGCAGGTCGAAATCGCTGCCGTGCATGATGAGGTGCTTCTGCGCGAGGCGCTGCCAGAGCTCGCCGAGCTCGATCGGCGCCAGCGAATCGACGAGGAAAATCTCTTTGCCCACGAGAAACTGCAGCAGGCACACGCGCGTGCGGTAGTGGAACATGTTGTCCGCCTCCGTATCGAGCGAGACCTCGTCCACGCGATCCATGGCTTCGAGCAGCGGCGCGAGCTGACCCGGTTGGTCGATCAGTCGGTATTCGGGCGGGCGCGAAGTCACTTTGACACCAAGGAAACGTCGAACAGGCAGCGGAAGAAAGCGCGAAATCATGCGTAAGGTCAGGCGCCGTTATTCCATGCGAAAAGAAATGCGTCGATCAACAACGGCAGCTCACCGCTGTAGCCGCCTTCGAGCACCGCCGCAGCGGGAAGCTGCGTCTCGCGCAGCCAGCGTCCCAGTGTCCCGAAGTCCTCCTGCTCCAGCGACATGGCCGTGATCGGATCGCGCGCGAACGCGTCGAAACCCGCCGACACGAGCACCAGCTGCGGTTCAAAAGCCACGATCGCGTCGAGCGACTCGCGCAGCGCGGACAGGTGAGCCTCCCGCGGCGTGCGGGGCGCGACCGGCCAGTTGAGGCAGTTTCGCGACGATTTCGAACCGGTTCCGGGGTAGCCGGGCAGCTGGTGAACCGACGTAAACAGGATGCCTGGGCGCCCGCGCACAATCTCTTCGGTGCCATTGCCATGGTGCGCGTCGAAGTCCCACACCGCGACTCGCGGCACCCGCAGTTTCTCGCGGGCGTGCACCGCGGCGATGGCGACGCTGTTCAGATAACAAAAACCCATCGCCTGCTCCGCTGTCGCGTGATGCCCCGGCGGCCGCATGAGCGAGAAAACGCGCTGCCGATCCATGACCGCGAGTTCGGCGGCAAGCACGGCCGCCCCCGCCGCCCGCCGCGCATGATCGGAGATGCCCTCGAAAAACGGCGTGTCGTCGTCGAAGTCCGCAGGTTTATCCAACCGCTGCAAATGCGCCGCCGTGTGCACGCGCAGGATCGCCTCATCCGTCGCCGGCGCGGGCACGCGCCAACTCCACTCAGGATGCGCCGTCCGCAGATGCGCGGCAGACTTGAGCACGCGCGCCGGTTGCTCGGGACGCATCGAAGAGCCGTAGTCGGCGCACTTCGGATCATGCAGGATCAGCATCGAAAAACGAGATCGCCGCAAAAAGACCCAGAACCCGCAAGAAGCCAAACACCCGCTGATCATCCCCTCCAACCTCCCCCCGCGAAACCACGCCCGCCGCACCATCCAACCCAACCAACCACCCAACTCACCCGCCCCACGCCACCC
>JAEYQF010000194.1 GCA_023410155.1 Verrucomicrobiota bacterium
CGAGCAGCCCGAGGACGACGTAAGGCCCCATCTCCCACGGCGAGTGCAGATGAAACTCGGGAACGCGGTAGAGCTGCTGCGCGTCGGTGAGCACGCGCATCGTGAGCGCGGCCACGACGGCTGAGACTGCGAGCGGCCCGAGGCTCTCCATCGCGATCGTGCCGAGGATGATCTCCGCGACGAAAAATGATCCCGCGATGGGAGCATTGTAGGCGGAAGCGATGCCAGCCGCGGCGCCGCACGCCACCAGCAGCCGAAGCTGCGGCGGGGAAAACTTTCGCCACCGCCCGATGGCCGAGGCGACCACCGCGGCGAGTTGCACGAGGGGGCCTTCACGTCCGATCGATCCACCGGAGCCGATGCTGAACAGCGCCGCGACGCTCTTCACGATACTCGCCCGCACCGGCAACTCACCCGAGCCGATGACGATCGCCTCCATGTAGTCCGTGGAGCTTTGTCCGCGGGCGATGCGGCGGCCGAGCAGGAGCGTGATGCCGGCGAGCAACCCGCCGGCCGCGGGCACGAGAATGCGCGCCCACCAAGGGAGCTGCCGCATCGTCTCCACCACCCCGGCATCGTAACCTGTAAGGAGTTTATGGATACCTTCGGTGAGCGCCGTGAAGGCGAGCGAGACCAGCGCCCCGAGGAAACCGGCGAGCGCCGCCCACAACAGCGTGATCTGCCACTCGGTGGGCTGCAGTTTCTCCTGGATCCAGACACGCCAGCGCAGCAGCCGGAGCAGTCGCTCCATCAGCGGCTTTGGCAGTTGCGGCATCACGTTCATCCGTGCACGCCACGCGCGAGCCAGCCGCGAAACTCATCCTGATCGCCTGCCGCAAGCAGCCCGGCGAGCACACCGTCGCTCTTCAGCGTCCGCGAGAGCGCCGCCACCAGTTGCAGATACGCATCCACCTCCTGGCGCGGCGTTCCGATCAAGAACATCAGTCGCACCCGCGGATGATCTCGATCGAACGCCACCCCGGGCGCGGCGAGCCGCGCGGCGGCGAACACCACCTGCCCCAGCGCGTCGGTGCGGGCATGCGGCATCGCGATCTCAGGCGCGATGCAGACCGACGACAGCATCGCCCGCTCGAGGAGGTCGCGCAGGAAACGCGCGGCATCGTGCACTCCCGGCGCCGCCTGCACATGACGGTGCAACGTCCGGATCGCCGCTTCGCGCGACGCCGCGGTGAAATCGAGCAGGACGGCAGCGGGCTGGGCGATGAGTTCAGTCGGCGACTCCACGGCGCCGAAACGCTAGTGCGGCTCCCCCCCGAAACAAGCCCGCACAAGAAAATTACGCGAGCGGCTGCTCCGCCTCGACCTGACTGGTGAGTTGCACGAGCCCGCGCAGCGAGGTGAAATGCTGGCTCAGATCGAAATCGCCGCCGAGGCCGCCGATGAGTTTGTCGAACAGATCCTTCTTGTCGGCCTTCAACGCCTGGATGCGCTCCTCGATGGTGCCCGCTGTGACCATGCGATACACGAACACGGTGTTGGTCTGGCCGATCCGGTGCACGCGATCCACGGCCTGCGCCTCGACGGCAGGATTCCACCACGGATCGAGCAGGAAGACGTAATCGGCGGCGTGCAGCGTGATGCCGGTGCCCGCGGCCTTGAGTGACACGAGCATCGCCGCGGCGCCCGGGGCGGTCTGGAACTGCTGCACGGGCTTGAGGCGGTCGAGCGTCATGCCGGTCAATTCGTAGCGCGGCAGTTCCGGGAAGTGCTGGATCAGCGCCTCGCGCACGCGGTCGAGGAGCATCACGAACTGGGAAAAGATCACGACCTTGTGTCCGCTGCCGATCACCTCCGCGAGTTTTTCGACGAGCAGCGTGATTTTGCCGGAGTCGGACAGCGGAGCCTTGAGCCACGGCAGCATGTCCGGATCGCAGCAGGTCTGGCGGAGCCGCGTGAGCAGCGCCAGGAACCCGAAAGATTTCTCGCGCATGGCTGCCCCTACGTCGTCGCCGAGCCGCTCGAGGCCCTCGCTGCAGATGCGCGCGTATTCGGCGCGCTGCACGTCGGTCAACGGGCAAAGCAGATCCATCTCGACCTTGGGCGGGAGCTCGGTGGCGACCTCCTTCTTCGTGCGGCGCAGGATGAATGGCGCGAGTTGGGCGCGCAGGCGCTCGATCGTGCCGGCACGGTCGCCGTTGAGCGCCGCTTCGAACGCCGAGCGCGAGCCCAGCAGGCCGGGCAGCAGGAAGCGGAAGATGCTCCACAGGTCGAGCTGACGGTTTTCGAGCGGGGTGCCAGTCAGGACGATGCGGTGCGCGGCTTTGATCGCGAAGCAGGTCTGCGTGATCTTCGCGTCGGGATTCTTGATGAATTGTCCCTCATCGAGCACGGCGTATCCGAAATCGCAGGACGCGAGCTGCTCGCGGTGCTTGCGCAGCTGCGTGTAACTCGCGAGCCAGATCACGGGCTCCGTGCCGGATTTGAAATCATGGCCGGACTTGAGCACGTCCACCTTCAACTCCGGATAGAAGCGCGCGATCTCCTCGCGCCAGACGGGCACGACGCTGGCGGGGCAAACAATCAGGTGAGACTTGCCCTCGAGCGGACGGCTGGCGAGGAGCGTGATAACCTGGAGCGTCTTACCGAGGCCCATCTCGTCGGCGAGCAGGCCATGGCAGCCGACATTGCACAGGTGGGCGAGCCACTCCACACCGCGCCGTTGATAGGGGCGCAGGATCTCAGGGAGTGCCGGCGGCTGGGTCGGGCCGCCCAGCACCTGCTGGCGCCAGCTCTCGATCTCGGGTGACAGCGTGAGCTTCAGCCGGGCATCGTTGAACAAAGAGAAGACGAGATAAGGGGAAAGCGTGCCGTCACGGTGGGTCTCTTCGATGTTGTCCCGCCAGGCCCGGAACGATTCCCACTTCTCGCCCGAGAGGGAGACGATGCCCAAGCTCGGCAGGATCACGGGCGCCCCACCCTTCTTCAGGAGGGTATTGACTTCGCTGTCGGTGAGCAGGCGCTCGCCGGCGCGGAAAATCCAGCGCAGATTGAGGCCCGGCGCGTCAGCGGCCTGAGCGGTTCCGGCACCATTGGGACCAGTGCCGCGCTCGGCCACGGCTTCGATCTCGATGGCGCGGGTGCCCTTGAGCAGGTTCGCGGATTTGTCGTCGAGATCCACGGCGAACATCTTCCGCCAAGCGGGGAGCACCGTGCGCAGGAAGTTGGGGATCTCGACGAGAGACTCCATCAGGTAGACACCCGTCTCCTGATGGTAGTGGAAATGCGCCTTGCGGGCGTAGGCAGCGAGACCGATGAGCTTGGCGCGCTCGGAGGAAGAGACGTGTCCGTTGCCGTCGGCATGGGCCGCCGCGCCGAGCGCGGGATGCCGAGTCTTGCCGTCGGCCTCGGCCCAGTAGGCCTGAAACGTGAGACCCGCTGTTTTCGTTTTGAAGACGAGCAGCAAGGTGCGGCTGGGCGTCGCGCCGGAACCGTTCTTCGAAGGCGCCAGTTTGCCGGCCAGCAGGCCCCGGGCACCGTTCGTCGAGCCATTGCCGGACCCGCCGTTGGCATGCCCGTTGGAAACGGGCTGCGGACCATCGTCAGGCAGGGGAGAAATTTCGTCGGCGACCAGTTCCTCGATCTCGTGGAGGCCGGCCACCGCCAAGGCGTGAGCAAGGTCCCGGTCAGTCGTGGAGGAGCGCACCGCGAGCCCTTCCGGACTCCATTCTATCACCGCATACTCGTCCTTCTTTTCCACGCGGCGATGTATAATCGCGTCCTTGCCCGTGAGTTCCAACTCGCGGACCTCGCCATCGCGATAGATCCGCCGACCTTCTTCCAGCTGGGGCTCGGTAAACGCCTCCGCCCAATCATCG
>JAEYQF010000095.1 GCA_023410155.1 Verrucomicrobiota bacterium
GTGCCAGCTTGCCGTGCGTGATGCGTGTGAGGTCCAGCAGATCGTCGATCAGGCGCGCTTCGAGAGCGATGTTGCGCGCCACCATGTCCAGTTGTTCGCGGGCATACGCCGGCAGCTTCTCGTCCTCCATCAACGCCGCGGCCGTCATCAGGACGGGCGTGAGCGGCGTGCGGAGTTCGTGCGACAGCTGCGCGAGAAATTCGTCCTTGGCCCGTGAAGCGCGTTCGGCCTGCTCCTTGGCTTCGCGCAGCGCGTTCTCGCCGCGCTTCCGCTCGGTGATGTCCAGCGTCACTCCGTCGAAACGGATCGGCTGCCCCTGCGGATCGTAGAAGGTTCGGCCGATCGCGCGGATCCACTTCTCCGTGCCCGTGGCCGGATCCACGGTTCGGTATTCGATGTCGTAGTTCGTGCGCTTGCTGATCGATTCCGCGATCGCGGCGCGGGTCGGCTCGCGATCCGCCGGATGGATGCGTTCGTAGAACGTTTCGATGGTCACCCGTGCCTGTGGCGACAGCCAGAAATGCTCCTTCGCCCGATCATCCCACTCCAGCACATCAAAGGGCAGGTCACAGAACCAGACACCGACTTGCGCGCCGTTGGTCACGAGGGAGAACCGCTCTCCGCTGCGCCGGAGCGCATCCTCCCAGTCCTTGCGCTCCTGAATGTCGATCACGGAACCGATGTAGCCAAGATATTCGCCGGCATCGCCGAAGCGCGGATTCGCTGCATCGATCACCCAGCGAAAAACTCCATCGTGCCGCCGAAGCCGATACTCGGCCCGAAACTCCGAGCGCCGCGCATTCGCACTGAAGAACCTGCGTTTGGCCTCGGCTCGATCCTCCGCATGCACCGCGTCGAGCCAGCCGGTGCCGAGTCCGGCGTCGCGGGCCTGCCCGGTAAACTCGAACCAGCGCGCGTTCAGATGCGTGCAGATTCCGGCTCCATCGGTGACCCACAGCATGACCGGCAAATGGTCCGACATGTTGCGAAACCGCGCCTCGCTTTCGCGCAGGGCCCGTTCCGACATCTTCTGATGCGTGACATCATTGAGCAGCACGGCGAAGTTCCTCCCGCTCGTGCCACCGATCAGGAAGGCGTAAACGTCGAAACAGCGCCCGGTGCCCTCCCTCTCGGAGAGGAAGCGCACCGATTCCCCGTCTCGCACGACGCGCTCGTAGTGCTTTAGCCAATACGACTCCTTTTCCGTGAAGAACTCGCGCATCCTCCGACCGACGGCGCCGCGCACGCCGCTGTGTTTCTCGAACGCCGGGTTCGCCTCCAGGTAGCGATAGTCCACCAGCGCGCCTGCGTCATCGAAGATGGGCTCCAACACGCAGAAACCCTGGTCGATTGACTCGAACAACGACCGGTAACGCTCCTCGCTGCGCCGCAGATCTGCCTCCGTCAAGCTGCGCGCCGTCAGATCCGTCACACAACTGGTCATCCCTACCACCTCGCCCGCCTCATCGTAGAGCGGTTGATACCTGGCCCTCACCCGCCGGCAGCCGCCAAAGCGATACGGCATATCGCGTTCAAATTCGCGAACTTCGCCCGCCAGCGCTGCATCGAGATGCGGCCGGATGAGCTTCCATCCTTCTGGGCCCACCAACGCTTCCACCGGCTGCCCGACGATTTCCTCGCACGGCAGACCGAACCAGCTCGCATACGCCTGATTGCACATGCGGTAGCGATAGGCGCGGTCCACACACGAAATCAGGACCGGCGCGGCATCGCAGACGGACACGAGCTGATCGTGACTCAGGCGCATGGGGCGGAATAACCGTTCGAAATACGCGCGAATAGTTCCGGAGCTTCTTCGCGCGGCAGGGCATTTTACGATCCGGGCCGACGGCGCTCCGGCCGTCGTCACCCTACGATGCAGGCACAAACGGCTGTCGCAGAATCGTGCGCCACTTCTCCGGCGCCGCCCGTCGGATGTCGCTCAAGTAGATTTCGTGATGCTTGCCCGTCAGCGCACCGCCGCGGGCGATGACAGACGCATGCAGGCGCTCGATCGCCGGCCCTTCCTCGGAGAAAGGTCCGATGTGCAACACCTGCAGGCACTCGCCCTCCTCCCAGCGCACCAAACGCAGTCGCTCCAGTTTCGCAGGCTCGATCTTCTTGGCGGAGGCTTCCCTGGCCTGCGCCACCAAATCAGGCGTCACACACTCCGGCTGCCTGATCATCATCGTCCATTTCCAGTCCGCCTTTCGATCCGCAGAGAACGTCCGCATGTCATCGGACCACCACAAGCCCTCGAGCGGCATCACCGCGTAATCGAGCGCCAGCGGTCCTCGTTTCACCGCGAATTTCAGCATATAGGAAACGGTGAACAACGTCTCCACGGCCGCCGCATAGTCTGGCGATGCGTTCGGATCGCCCTCCCCGTCGATCTGAAGGAACCAGGCGGCCGGCACACTCACCTGCGCGATGTCGCCTCCGGTTTGGCCATAAAGCGTTTTAAGCTCCTTCCGCAGATCCAATTTCTTCATAGGGCTCGGGGGTTGCCGACAGTCTACCACCCGCTCCTGACAGCGTTATGTCCGGAGCCGCGCTGCACCCCGCGCTGACTCACTCCGCATCTGGGCGCGACCCGAGCCGGTCGCGTGGACTCCCGCTTCCAGGTGCACGACCGCGCACCTTCGTGTGCCTCGCGCCCTCAGTCGACGTCTGTTCGACAACCAGGCAAGTTCGCGCACGAAGCCGCTCAACACAACGTCAACCAATAGTTGACGCTGTATCTTTCGACTCCGCTGCTGGAGCTGGGCTCGGGCGCGACGCTGGCGCGTCCCGGTCCGCATCGTGCCACGACTCGAGCCGCACTCGGTCCCGAGTCAGACTATAGTGTCACGCGTTTTCCGGTGCGCACGGCCTCATAGATCGCGCGCATGATCTTCACATCGCGGCGCCCCATCTTGCCGGGCACGGTGGTCTCCGTGTCTTCAAGGATGCAGCGGGCGAAGGCATCCATTTGCCGCGCCTGCTGATTCACTTGCGGAAGGTTCATCGGACCTTTGCTCGTGCGGCCCGAAATGCCGCCGTAGGAATAGGCGGGACTCAGCTCATACCAGCCGTTCTCCGCTTCGACGCGGAGCTTGTTGGCGTTTTTATTGTAGCTCATCAGGCACTCCGCCTTGGCGCCGCTGGGAAACTCCATCGTCCAGTAGATCGTCTCCTCGACTTTTGCGAAGCGCTCGTGATCGGTTTTTTCTTCGCGTGCGGTCACCGCGATCGGCTCCTCGCCGGTGCCGTAGCATCCCGCCTGCACGCAGTAAACGCCCAGATCCATGAGCGGCCCGCCGGCGAGCTTCGGATCGTGACGCCACGTGCCGCCCCCGGACACATAGGCGTCGTGGGCCTCGACGCGCTTGATGGCGCCAAACTCCTTGGTCTGCGCCAGGCGCATGACCTCGCGATTGTGCGGTTCGAAGTGCAGACGGTAGCCAATCGAGAGTTTCTTCTTCGCGGCTTCGCACGCCTCCATGATGCGGTCGCAGTCCTCGACGGTGGTGGCCATCGGCTTCTCGCAGATCACATGCTTGCCGGCTTTTGCCGCGCGTATCGCAAACTCCGCGTGCAGTCCGTTGGGCACGACGACGTAGATAATGTCGATGTCAGGGTTGTCGGCGATCCGCTCAAAGGTGTCGTAGCTGTAGACGTTTCTCTCCGGGAGATCATAGCGCCTCTTCCACTCCTCGCCCTTGGACGGCGTGCCAGTGACCACGCCGGCGAGTCGACACCATTCGGTCTCTTGCAGGGCGGGCGCGAGCTGGCCGCGTGAGTAGCCGCCGAGACCCACCAGCGCGACGCCGAGTTTGCGCTGGCCGTCTGGCGTCTTGTCCTTGCCGCCCGTCGCACCGAACAAGGTCGACGGCAGCGACGGCATCATCAGGGCGCCCGTGCCGAGGGTGAGAGTCTGGACAAAGCGGCGCCGCGAGGGCTGCCACGGGGAGGAAGGCGATGTGCTCATGGTGGGGGGAAAGACGCGAGGCGTGACGCTTCGGACGACGATCCGATGCGTCGCGGACCAACGAACTGGCTCCGGGAAAATTCGCAAAACGCCTCCGAAAAATCCGAACAAGTTCGTTGCCGCGAGGATCGCTCACCAGACCCGGGAAGGCGTGAGGCTCTCGAGTTGCTCTTCCGCCTCGTCGTCGAGGTCTGCGAGGAGATCGAGCTGCGTGCGACGTTCGATCTCGTCGATCGAGACGAGAAAATCCGCCGCGCGTGACCCGGACGGAGTGTCCTGCGGCACGAGGAGCGAAAGCGTGCGCAACCGCCCCTCGTGCTCGTCGATCACCACGAGGAAGAACGCATCGGGGATCTGCACGCCGCCACGCAGCGTCTGGGGACGTTCGCCGAAAACTGGACCGGTGAGCACCCAGACCTCCTCGTAGCGTGCCGCGTAGTTGGTGGCGATTTTCAGCTCCAGTTCCTTCCAAAGGCCGGCGTTGAGGCTGTGTTTTTGCGGGGTGATATTCGACATGAGGAACGTCTCCTCCTGGGCCGCCACGCCGTAGCGTGTCGCGATGGCGTAGTTCGGTGCCATGTGGCCCCTGTCGTATCCACTCCCCGTATAATTCTCCGGTGAGATGCGCGCCACCGTGCGACGATCGATCGCGAATCTTTCCGGGCGCGGCGGCGGCTCGTTGGCCGACGCGAGATCCTTCACGCGATATGCGACCCAGGCAGGATTCCCGCGCGCATCGTCGTAGCCGACCACGTAGCCGCGGTTCACGAGCATCCGCAACAATGCCGCCCGCGAGCCCGCTGTCGCCGCCGGCGCGCCGCCATAGACGTGCGTCTTATCGCCTGCGGGGATTCGCGCGCTCGCCGGATTGGCGTAGTAAAGCTGCCAGATGTCCCACGCTACCTCGAGAGGCGAAACGTTACGCTCGCGCTCGAATGCCGCGCCCACGAGGCGGCGCACTTCGGCCTGGCGTTTCTCCGGCTGCAAGAAATACCAGCCGCCCAGCACCAACACCACCGTGAGGTTGGCGTAGAGCAGCCACCGTGCAGCGAAGCGCGGACGGCGGGAACGGCGACGGGGCGAGGCGGAACGGCGGCGGGCCATGCGGTTGCTGAGAGTGCCGCGAGTCTTCCGCGGATGGAAAGAGCAGAAATCGCTGCGGCGGCCCGAGCATCTTCTCTCATCGCACTCACTTGCCGAATCACTCAACCCACGCACGGTGCGCGTGCCATGAACGGACGGAAGTTCCTAGTCGTTGTGTTAATCCTCGGAGCGGCGGCGCTTGCATTTTGGTTGTTTCGCTCGCGCTCGGGCGCAGACAGCGACGCGTCTGCCGGCAGAGCCGCGTCGTCGCCCGAAAAACAAGGCGGCGCACCGCTGCCGGTCTATGTTGCCCGCGTCCAACCGCGACTGCTCCAGGAGCGTGTCATGGCCACCGGTTCGGTCGCCGCGGACGAGTCAGTCGAGCTCGCCAGCGAGATTGCGGGGCGCGTGACCGCGTTGAACTTCGAGGAAGGTGCGCGGGTTCGCCAAGGCGACGTGCTGGTGAAGATCGAGGACGCCGAGCTCGTCGCCCAGCTTAACCGGGCCGAGAGCCGCGTGGCGCTGGCGCGGGCGCAAGCAGAGCGGCAGCGCGTGCTGGTGCGTGCGGGAGGCACCTCGCAGGCCGATCTCGACGCCGCCGAAAGCGAAGTGCTCGTCCTCGAAGCCGAGGCGAAGCTTGCACGCGCGTTGCTCGCCAAGACGGAACTGCGCGCGCCCTTCGATGGAGTGATCGGCCTGCGCTACGTGAGCATCGGAGCGAACCTCACGGCGGGAACCCGCATCGCCACGCTGCAGAAACTGGACTCGCTAAAGGTCGAGTTTTCCCTCGCCGAGCGGCATCTGGGTCGAATTCAGCCGGATGGCGAAGTTCGTGTCACGGTGGCCGGAATCACGGAGTCATTCACCGGCCGGATCTACGCTCAGGAGCCACGCATCGACCCGGAAACCCGCACGCTTCGGCTCCGCGCGCGGGCCGCAAATCCCGGGAACCGCGTGCTCGCGGGTGGCTTCGCCACCGTCGAGGTGCCGCTGCAGGCGATCCCAGACGCTCTGATGGTGCCTGCCGATGCGTTGATCACAGGTCTCAACGAGCAGCAGGTCTACGTGCTGGAGAACGGTCGCGCGCAGCCGCGTCGGGTGCAAACGGGGCTGCGTCTCGCCCGCGAGGTCCAGATCACGTCGGGGCTCGAAGCCGGCGCCGTCGTGATCACTTCGGGACAGTTGCAGCTTCGCCCCGGCGCCGCCGTGGAAGCCGTCACCCGCCAAGAACGCGAAAGCTCCGCCGCCACCACCGCCCCATGAGTCTCTCGTCGATCAGCATCCGGCGACCGGTGTTGGCGACAGTGATGTCGCTTATCCTGATTATTTTCGGAGCGGTCGGGTTCACCTTTCTCGGCGTGCGGGAGTTTCCCGCCGTGGATCCCGCGATTGTCTCGGTCAACACGTCCTACCCCGGCGCCAATGCACGCGTGATCGAGACGCAAATCACCACGCCGTTGGAAGAGGAGATCAATGGCGTAGCAGGCATTCGCAACCTCACCTCCATCAGTCGCGACGGCGCGAGCATCATCACGGTCGAGTTTCTCCCCGGCATCGACTTGGAGGCAGCGGCCAACGACGTGCGCGACAAGGTTTCCGGCGCCATCGGCCAACTGCCGCCCGACGCGGATCCGCCCCGGGTCTCAAAAGCCGACGCGGACAGCCAGCCCATCACGTTCCTCGGTGTGCGCAGCAGTCTGCGCTCGTTGCTCGAGCTCTCCGAGATCGCGGACAACATCTTCCGGGCGCGACTTCAGACGATTCCCGGCGTAAGCGAGGTCGATATCTGGGGCGAAAAGGAATATGCCATGCGGCTCGTCCTCGATCCCGCCCGGCTCGCCGCCTACCAGCTCACGCCTCTCGATGTGCGCGACGCGCTCCAGCGCTCCAACCTCGAACTGCCGAGCGGACGAATCGAGGGCGAACTCGTCGAACTGACGGTGCGCACACTCGGGCGACTCACCACGCCCGAGGAGTTCGACCAACTCATCGTCAAGGAATCCGGCGATGCCCTCGTGCGATTGCGCGACATCGGCCGCGCGGAGCTCGGCGCGCGCAACGAGCGCACCCTGCTGCGCCGTAACGGTGTGCCCATGGTGGGCGTGGTGCTCCGCCCCCAGCCGGGAGCGAACTTCGTCGAAATCGCCGACGAATTCCGCCACCGCGTCGAACAGATCAAACCCGAGCTCCCCGACGATATCGTCGTGAGCTATGGCTTCGATATCACCACGTTTATCCGCGCCTCCATCAGCGAGGTCCAGGAGACCATCTTCCTGGCGATGCTGCTGGTGATCGCGATCATCTTCCTGTTTCTGCGCGAGTGGCGCTCCACGTTGATCCCGGTGGTCGTGATCCCCATCTCGCTCATTGCATCGTTCTTCGTGATGTATGTTGCCGGGTTCTCGGTCAACGTGCTCACGCTGCTCGCCTTGGTGCTCGCGATCGGTCTGGTCGTCGACGACGCGATTGTTGTCCTGGAGAATATCTACACGAAGATCGAGCAGGGCCTGGATGCGCGAACGGCGGGACTGCAGGGCACCCGGGAGATCTTCTTCGCGGTCATAGCAACTACCGCCGCTTTGGCCGCCGTTTTCACCCCCCTGCTGTTTCTCGGCGGCCTGACCGGCCAATTGTTCAAGGAGTTCGGCCTCGTGCTGGCCGGCGCGGTGATCATCTCGTCGTTCGTGGCGCTCACACTCACGCCCATGCTGAGCACGCGTCTGCTCCGAGCGGGCAGCCACGACAGTTGGTTCTACCGCAAAACCGAACCCTTCTATCAACGGATCACCCGCGGCTATCGGAGCGCCCTGGCGACTTTCCTTCGCGTGCGCTGGGTCGCCTTCCTCATCGTCGCCGCGTGCGGAGCGGCGACATGGTGGATGTTCCGCGAACTGCCGAGCGAACTCGCGCCCCTTGAGGATCGCGGCAGCCTCCGCATCAACGCCACCGCCCCGGAAGGCACCGCCTACGAGCGCATGGCAGAGTTCATGACGGAACTCGACGAACTCGTGCGCGCAAAGGTCCCGGAGATCGCCGAAGCCAACACGATCACATCCCCGGGTTTCGGAGGATCCGCCTCGGTCAACTCCGGCTTCATGCGGATCACCCTCCAGCCCGCCCACGAGCGCCAGCGCAGCCAGCAGGAGATTGCCGCGTTCCTGCGCCGCGAGCTCTCGCGCCTGCCAGGGGCGCGAATCGCCATCCAGCAGGAGCCGACCATCGGCGATCGCCGCTCGGGCGCACCGGTCCAATTCGTCCTCCAGGCGCCGCGGCTGGAGGACCTCGCCACAGTGCTGCCGAAGTTTATCGAGCGCGCGACCGAGGATCCGACCTTCACGTTCGTCGACACCAACCTCCGCTTCACCAAGCCCGAGTTGCGGCTGCAGATCGACCGCGATCGCGCCCGCGCCCTCGGGGTGTCTGTGCGGGAAGTCGCCGAGACACTCCAGCTCACCCTCAGCGAGCAGCGCTACGGATACTTCATCCTCAACGACGAACAATACGAGGTCATCGGGCAACTCGGTCGGTCCGACCGGAACCAACCCGCCAATCTCCGCGAAATCCACGTGCGCACCGCCAGCGGCCAAATGGTCGCCCTCGACAATCTCGTCGACGTCACCGAAGCAGCGAGTCCGCCGCAGCTGTATCGCTTCAATCGATACGCTTCGGCGACCGTCTCCGCCGAACTCGCCCCCGGAAAAACCATCGGCGATGGCATCGCGGCCATGCGCGCACTCGCCAGCGAGCTGCTCGACGACCGCTTCACCACGGAGCTGGCCGGACAGTCGCGCGATTTCGAGGACAGCTCGTCGAGCCTGCTTTTCCTTTTCCTGTTTGCCCTGACACTCATCTACCTCGTGCTCGCCGCCCAGTTCGAGAGTTTCCGCGATCCTCTCATCATCATGTTCACCGTGCCGCTCGCGCTCGTCAGCGCACTTCTCTCTCTGTGGCTCACCGGCAATACGCTGAATATCTTCAGTCAGATCGGCATGGTGATGCTGATCGGCCTGGTGACGAAAAACGGCATCCTGATGGTCGAGTTCGCCAACCAGCGCAAAGAGGCCGGCCTGTCCGTGCGCGAGGCGATCGAGGACGCGGCGGCCTCCCGGTTCCGCCCGATTCTCATGACCAGTCTCTCGACGATTCTCGGGATATTGCCGATCGCACTCGCGCTCGGTGCCGGCGCACAAAGTCGCGTGCCGATGGGAATCGTGGTGGTCGGCGGCATGGTCGGCGGCACCTTGCTCACGCTTTTCGTCGTGCCCGCCATCTACAGCTTCGTGAGTCGCGAACTCAAAGCCGGCGAAGCCGACAACCGCCGTGGCAGCGAAACAGAAACGCCGGAAAACGAACTCGCCTCCCGCTGATCGGCTCGGACCGACGACGATTCAGAGCCTTCCGATCATTCCAGATTCTCCTCTGGCAAGAACAACACGCACACGGGACGGATCGCTGCGACCGAGTGCGGCGTGCGCGTCAAGCGACCGCTGCCCACGTCCACGCGAAAGACCGTCAAATTGCCGTCGACCTGCTGCGCGGAGACGAGCCACCGACCATCCGGCGTGAGCGCGAAGTTTCGGGGATTCGCTCCGCCGCAGGGCTCGATTTGAATCCGCGTGAGAGCACCTGTGGAATCTTCGTGCGCGAACACGGCGATACTGTTGTGTCCGCGGTTACCGGCATAAATGAAGCGTCCATTCGGATGCACACGAATCTCGGACGTGGTGTTCGCGCCGGTGAAGTCGTGGGGCAACGTCGGCACGCGTGCGCCGGCCTGCAGCGCACCGCGTTCTGCATCGTAGCGGAAGGTCGTGACCTGGTTCTGCAGTTCGTCGAGCACGTAGAACGCTTCTCCATCGCGCGAAAATGCCGTGTGGCGCGGCCCGGCTCCCGGAGCGACCTGGGCAAAGGCCGGATCGTGCGCGCTCATCGCGCCGGTGTCTGGAGCGAGCCGATACGCAAAGACGCGGTCGAGTCCGAGATCGGCGACGAAGGCGAAACGGTTGTCCGGTGAAATCGTAACCGAGTGCGGATGCGGAGCCTCCTGACGGCCCGGATTGGGACCGAGCGGACCGCGATGGTGGATCACACTGGCGACAGGCCCCACGCGCCCATCCTTGCGAATCGGAAAAGAGGCGACATAGCCGCCACCATAAGCGGCCACGATCAGCATGCGGCCCGTCGCATCTACCGCGATATGGCAGAGCGTGGAATGACCGGTTGTTTCGAGGTTCAAACGCGTCAGTTTCCCACTCGACGCGTCCACCGCGAACGCGGCCACCGCGCCGTGTCGTAGACCATCATCCGTCGCCACCTCGGTCAGCGCGTAAACCACGCGACCACTCGGATGCAGCGCGAGAAACTCCGGGTTCGGCAACTCCGCCACCAGCTCCGGCCGCGAAAGTGCTCCCGTCTCCCCGTCGAGTTTCACAGCGTAGATTCCCTGGCTGTTCGTGTCGGTGTAGGTGCCGATCAACGCGACCTGATCCCGCGCGTGAGTGGCGGTGCCAACGAGCGTGACGAGCATGAAAACAAAAAGGCGGAGCATGGCGCGATCCTAGCGGATTAGGCGCGACTTCAGGCGAGCTTTTAGCTTGGCGCATCCTCGCCGTGGCGACCGATCCGGCGGAGATGCTGCCCAAGGTCACAGCATTTCCGCCTGGCCTGACTTCAGGTGGCCCGCGCTCCCGAACCCCTTTCGCCGCAAACTTTGTAACGTTTCGAGTCCTGCCGGGTTCTGACAACGAGATGCTTTCCGACTTCCGTCCAACGTTCCGCACTCTGGCCAAGGCCCGCGGCTTTGCCCTCATCGCTGTTCTCACGCTCGGCGTAGGGATCGGCGCCGCGACCGTGATCTTCAGCGCGCTGCGTGCGCTGGTGATCGATCCGTTTCAGTATCCACGATCGGACCAGCTCGTGCACGTGTGGTCGGGTGATCGCTGGCCATTTTCCCCGGCCGACTATTTCGACATCCGCGAGCAATCGACGAGTTTCTCGTCCTTCGGCCTCTACCAGCCGCACACGTTCAACGTCGGTAACGAGAATGCGCAATCAATCCTCGGCACCCGCACCACCTCCGACGTGTTGCGCGCATTTGGCGTGCCGCCGTTGCTGGGGCGCACCTTCACGGCCGACGATGAGGCCCAAGGCGCGGCGCGCGTGGTGATTCTGAGTCACGCCCTTTGGCAGCAACGGTTCGGCGGCGACCCGGGCGTGATCGGACGCAAGCTGTGGGTCGATGGCTCTGAGGCGGAAATCGTCGGCGTGATGCCGCGCTCCTTCGAGTTCGTTTCACCCTGGCTTCGGACCGTCACCTGCGAACTG
>JAEYQF010000370.1 GCA_023410155.1 Verrucomicrobiota bacterium
CACCAAGCCAGGACAGCCCGTGCGCCGCTCGAACGCCGCGAGTAGCGCGTGCAAGGCGGGGTTGGTGGTGGCGTCCACCGTTTGCAGACGGGCGGAAAAGTCGACGTGGGTCACCGCGGGGATCGTCGAGCGGGCCTCCGCGAGGCGCTCAGCCCAGCTGCCCGAATTCGGCACACGCAGACGGCGCGCCGCCGCCACCGGCGCGGTGAGCAGCATGTAGGGCGATGCGCCTTCGAACTCGAACCACTCGCTTGCGCGCTCGGCGAGGACGATGGGAGCAAACGGACGGAAGGACTCCCGGAACTTGATCTTCAAGTTCAGCCGTTTCTGCATCTCCGGAGAGCGTGCGTCGGCCAGGATCGACCGGGCTCCGAGCGCACGGGGACCGAACTCGGCCCGGCCCTGGCAAAAACCCACCACGGCGCCCGACTCGAGCCGGGATGCGACGCGATCGTGGAGGGCTGATGGCTCGAGTCGTTCCGCAATCAGTCCCGACTCGCGAATCGCGGTTTCGATTTCGTCGTCGGAGTAGGCGGGCCCGAGGAACGCTCCGCGCATCGCGTCGGCCGGGCTGCCCTGACGGACGGCCGCGTCCTGAGCGTAGTGATAGGCGAGCGCAGCGCCGAGGGCGCCGCCCGCGTCGCCTGCGGCCGGCTGCACCCAGATCTCGCGGAACGGACCCTCCTGCCGCAGGCGCGCGTTGGCGACGCAGTTGAGAGCGACACCGCCGGCGAGGCAGAGATTGGTTTCTCTCGTCAACGTGTGGAGCGTGCGGGCGAGGCGGAGCACCACTTCCTCCGTGACCACCTGAATCGAGCGCGCGACATCGCAGTGAAACTGGGTAAGCGGAGCATCCGGGGCGCGTGCGGGTGCGCCGAAGAGCCGATCGAAGCGGTGATTGGTCATGCGCTGGCCGGCGAGAAACCCGAAGTAGTCGAGAGCGAGCGCGAAGGAGCCGTCGTCGCGCAGATCGACAAGGTGTTCGCGAATCAAGGCTGCGAAGCGCGGCGTGCCGTAAGGCGCGAGGCCCATCAGCTTGTATTCGCCGGAATTGACGCGGAAACCGCAGTAGTGGGTGAACGCCGAGTAGAGGAGTCCGAGCGAGTGGGGAAATTGCAGTTCGCGCAGGAACTCCAGCCGGTTTCCTCGCCCGTGGGCGAGCGCGGTGGTCGTCCACTCGCCGACACCGTCGAGGGTGAGGATGGCGGCGGTTTCGAAAGGAGACGGGAAGAAGGCGCTCGCGGCGTGTGCCTCGTGGTGACTCGCGAAGCGCACGGGCACGCCCCGCTGACCGAGGCGGGAAAGTTCGTCCTCGAGCACCGAGGGCAGCCAGAGCTTGTGGTGGACCCAGTCGGGGATCGCTGCGGCGAACGCGCGAAATCCGCGCGGGGCCACCGCGGCGGTCGTGCTCAGAATGCGTTCGAATTTCAGCAGCGGTTTCTCGTAGTAGACGACGGCGTCGAGTGGCCCCGTCGCCTGCGTGAGACACCACGCCGCGGCGTGGCGGGGAAACGAGGCGTCGTGCTTCACGCGGGTGAAGCGCTCTTCCTGCGCGGCGGCGATGATGCGGCCGTCCTCCAGCAGCGCGGCGGCTGAGTCGTGATAGAACGCACTGATGCCGAGGAGCCGCATCAGAACTGGCGGAGGAACCGGTCGCTGCGCAGCGGCGCGGAGGGGAGGAGGAATGAGCCGTCGCGCGGGGCGGGGCGGTAGAAGCGGGTCCGTGTGCCGGGGCGAAGCAGGCGGAGGGGAATGAACACCAGCACGAACACGAGGGCGAGGATCGCCCAGCTGAAGCCCGCGAGCAGTGCATGCAGGACGCGGTCGAGCACGCGTTGCACCGGTGCGTAGCTCCGCGGGCGGAGCCAAGCGAGCGCCGCGAGCCCGGTAAGGGCGACGGCGACGGCGAGGATCACGGGATATTCGAGGCGCCACCAGAGCAGCCAGCCTCCGACACAGGCGGCGGTGGCGTGCAACCGGGCGCGAGCGGAGGGCGCGAGGGGCATGCGGCGCGGAGTTTCTGGAGCGGGTGGATGTGGAGCAACAAAAAGGAGGGCGGGCCGAAGCCCGCCCTCCCGAGAGGTCGCTTGATTCTTCCAGCTTAGAAGTCGAGACCGACCGTCAGGCTGTAAACGACGGGCAGCTTGACCTCGTAGCGTTCGGTCGCGCGCACTGTGGCGGAACCGGTGGCGCGCCAGCCGACGAACTCTTCCTGCTCCGTGAGGTTCTTCACGTTGAGCTGCACGAGGGTGCTATAGCCCATGAGCTTGAAGCGGTAACCGGCAAACGCTTCCGCGTAGAACGTGCTCGGGTTGTAGCGAGCCGCACCGGCGGGGCCGTTGTAGTCTTGGAGGGCCTTGCCCGCGTAGTGCACGCCGGCACCGACGTAGGCGCCCTTCAGGCCACCGTCGTTGAACGAGTATTTCGACAACAGGGCCCACTGGTCCTTGATGGAGCCTTGGGTCGCGAGGCCCAGCTGAGACGCGTCGAGCGACTCGGTGACCTCGTTCTTGTTGTGCGCGTAGCTGAGCATGATCTGCCAGTCACGGGTGGGCTGGAAGATCACGTCGGCTTCGAAGCCCTTCGACTCGACTTCGCCGGCGGGGAAGAAGTCGCCCTGCGCGAGCAGAGTCTCGCGGGTCTGGCCGGGGAAGTTGGCGGCGCGTTCGGCGTCGCTCATGTTATCCCAGCGTTGGACGTTCAGGTTGAAGCCCGGCGACACTTGGCGGCCGCCACCTTCCTTGCGGATTTGGTAGTAGCTGATCGTGCCGCTGATCTTGCCGTCGAAGAGCTCGACCTTGACGCCGCCCTCGTAGCTCTTGCCGACTTCCGGCGGCATCTGGACGCTGAAGCTGTTCTTGTCCGTGGAGGGGAACAGCGACGTGGCGTGAACGACGAACACGGAGATCTCCGGAGTGATGTCGAACATGGCGCCGAACATCGGCGAGTTCTTCGAGACTTCGGTGACGTTGGCCGGGCCGCCCGCGCCGGAGGTTTGGACGAGCTTCAGGTTGGTGTGATTGATGGCCGCGTTCAGCTTGAGGCGGTCGTTGAGGGCATAGAGCTGCCAGCTCGCGAAGTAGTAATCGTTGGAGTTGTTCTCGCGATTCCAACCGCCGTTGCCGGTGTCGGCAGCGAAGTCCGCGGGCGGGATGTTCGGAACGCGGCCCGTGTCGATGCCGGCTGAGACGGGGAACTCGACGATGTTGGTGGTCGTGGACGGTTGAGCGTAGCGCTGCGTGAGGAAGCGCTCGCCCCAGACCGCGGCGCCCGCGGTGAACGTGTTGCGGGTGGGACCGAGGTCGAGCTTGTAGACGCCCGTGCCACCATAACCGTGCATGCGATTGCCCCAATCACGGTAGTGGTAGCCGAGACGGATCAGCTCGTTAGCCGCGCCCGGATTGATCCAGCCGGTGTTGGCGTTGGTGTCCCAGGCCGCGGCGCCACCGGAGCCATTGGCTTCCCAGCCGTTGGAGTCGATGTTGAGGCGCTTGCCGTATTGCCAGTAGCCGGTGACGCTCAACTGCTCATTGAAGGAGTGATTGATCGTGCCGCGATAGAGCTCCGTATCGATCGAGCGCGGGTTGGTGCCGGTGGCCCAGTTCCACGTCCACGGAATCTCGGGGTGGTCGATCTGGAGGGGGATCGCCGCGCCGTTATCAAGCACGTTGCCGGCGGAGTCGCGCTCGGCGCGCGTGAAGTAGCCGAGACCGTTGGTCTTCTCGCGATAGCCGTCCTCCATGAGGAACTTGATCTGCGTGTTCGGGAACGGCTGCCACTCGAGGTTCAGCTGCGCATAGCGCACGGAGCCTTCGGAGTGGGCGCGCTCGTCTTCCGTGGCGGCGTGGGCGCCGTTGAAACGGATGCCGAATTTGCCGACGCCGACGTTGCCCGTGTAGTTGGCGTCGATCGTGCCGCGATATTCGCCTTCGTTCTGAACGGTGGCGCGGATGGACGTGAAGTTCTTCGCGAAATCAACGTCCTTGGTGATGCTGTTCATCACACCGCCGGCGTAGGAGAGACCGTAGAGCGGGCCAGCGGGGCCTTTGATGACTTCAACACGCGCGAGACCTTGCGTGTCGATCGGATCGTATTGGCGGATGCCATCACGCAAGCCCCAGTTCTGCACAAACCCGCGGAAGAGAAAGGCATTGTAGGCTTGCTGGATCGGATTGCTCGAGCGGCCGTCGGCGCCGCCGTTCACCAGGGACGCGTTGTAGCGCTCGAGATCGATCTGGTTGGTGATGTTGAGATCCTCGTAAAGGTCCTTGGTGAAGACCTGGATGTTGAGAGGAATGTCTTTGATGGGCGTGTTGGAACGCGTGCCGGCGATGGAGTTGGAGGCACGGTATCCGTAGTCACGTTCCGTGGAGACGTTGAAGGCGTTCAGCGTCACCACGTCGCCCTCGGCTTGGGTCGAAGCGGGAGTCGTCGCATCTTGTGCCAGGGCGGACGCGGCGAGCGTCGGCAGCACAAGCAAGGAGACCGTCCGGGCGAAACACGAACGGCTCGTCTGTCGTTTTGTAGGTGTGGGATAGTTCATTGGTCCTGTCGTTTTGCTAACGTGCGCGGCACGAAGTCCTGCGCGGGGGTAGGCAAAAGGGGGTTGGGTAAACGCGGAGCAAAGGTGGAGGCACCAAGGGCCGGTGCGGGCGGTGCTCAGACCGCGAATAAGTTACAGCGGCACCGCTCAGACAAAGGATTCGCCGCTCAAACGGTATAGTGCGCGCCGCGGTCGTGACGTGAACGCAGAGGCGAGCGCGAGCCCGGTCGCAGGGGGACGCGGGCGGCGAAACCGCGGCACGGATCCGTGCGCGCGGCGAGCGAGTGGCCCTGCCTTGAGCGTGATTAACTCACGCCCAAATCGGCTGGCGGTGCGGGCGGCTCGGAGCCGTCACGCCATCCTGCCAGTATCCCGGGATGTAGGTGACCGTCTGGGCGGTCGGCACTCCCCGCTGGTAGGCATCGGTCATGATCGCGAGTTGCTCCATGGCGCGTTGTCCGACGAGGCGGTGGTTCTGCACCACGCCGGCGACGTGTGGCATGCTCGGCGGCACGTCCAGCGAAGCGAACGCCACATCGTCGGGCAGGCGCACGCCGGCGGTCGCGAACGTATCGAACAGCTCGTTCCAGTTGGAGATGACGACATCGACCTTGTTTGCGCGCATCCACTCGGGGATGATGCGCGGCAGCATCGGCACTTCCGCGAGGCTGAAGATGAGCGGCGGCACGCACTCGGCCTCGGGCAGCGAGGCCTGCTCGATCAGCACGCCCATGCCAAACGACTCGGCCAGGCGCGTTTGATCCTCGCGCGCGGTGGCGAGGCCGATGCGGCGATAACCGAGTTTGCGCAGCCGGCGCATGGCGAGACGCGCCACTTGTAGTTGATCATTGGATACAGCGTCGAGGTGCGGCGTGAGATGGAGGCACTCGATCTTGACCGCGCAAAACTGATTCCAGTCGAGGTCGAGCTGGTCGATGTCGATCTCGAACGTCGACAGCAGCACTCCGGTGATGCCGCGCGCGGTGAGGATCGTGTTGAGACGTGCCGGTGCGAGGTGACCCTGGCCGACGACGAAGATGTCCAAAGTATGCCCGCGGGCTTCCGCGGCGGCCTTGGCGCCGGCATAGACGAGCGGCTGGTAGTGGGCGCCGCTGAAGAGCCGGGTTGTGCCCGCGTGCACCACGAAAGCGGAGTTCACCGTGCGGGCCTGCTGGGTTTGGCGAGCGCGGTGGAAATTCAGGGCGTCGAGCAGCGGGTCGCGTTGATAGCCGAATTCCTTGGCCACGGCGCGAATCCGGGCGCGTGTGGAGGGCGGGATGCTGGGATGATCGCGCAAGGCCAGCGACACGGTGGTCACGTGCACGCCGGCCTTGGCCGCGATGTCGGCCAGCGTGTGGTAACGCTTGGGCGCGGGACTGCGCTCAGCGGCGGGGCGGGGCGCTGTGGCCGTCTTGCCAGACACTTTGGACATAAATCGAAGAGGGGAACTCCGGCAGGCCTCGCTGCGTGGTTTTGAGCTGCGCGACGACGATCGAGACGGCGCGCTCCCCCACCAGGTCGAGGTTGGGCCGCACGCCGGCGAGCCCAGTCGGCACGGGATCGCAAAGGCACAGACTCACACAGGCGACGTCGTCGGGCACCTTCAGTCCCTGTTGTTCCAACAGCATCTGGATGCTGATCCAGTTGCAGATGACGGCATCGACGCGGTGACGCCGCACCCAGCGCGCGATCAGACCCGCCAGGTCCTCACCGCTGATGTTATAGGGAAACAGGAGCGGCGGCACGCGTCGGTCGGCGGGCAGGGGAGCTTCCTCCATGAGGAAGCCCGCCGTGTGGCGGTGACCCGATGCGTCTTCATCTGCGCGTCCGATCGCCAGGCCGATGCGCTGGTAGCCCGCGGCGGCGAGATGCCGGAACGCCATCCGCACCTCGCGCAGCTGGTCGTTGCCCACCGTGGTGGCTTCCGGCTCCATGTGCCGGGAGTGGATCTTCGCGACCGCGTAGTCATCCCAGTTCAGGGCGATCTCGGAAAAGCCCGGGATGAATGAGCCCAGGATGACGCCGGGAATCTGGTGCTCGGCCAGATGGGCGGTGAGGCTGTGGGAGTCGTGGTCGTCTTCTCCCACGGCGAGCACCTCCAGTTGGTAGCCGAGCAGTTCCGCCTGGCGCCGCGCCCCGCGCAGGATCGCTTCCATGTAGGGAGGCCGGTGCTGGCCAGAGCCGGCGCCGAAATTTTCGAGATACGCGATTCGTGGAGCCGGTGCACACACCCGGCCTTGCTGCCGGAATCGGCTCAGCGCGTGGTAGATTGGGTTGCGCTCATAACCCATGCGGCTCGCGATCTCGCGGATCTTCTGCCGCGTCGATTCAGGGATGCTCGAGTGATCACGCAGCGCCAAGGAAATCGTGGTGATGTGATAGCCGGATTCGCGGGCCACGTCCTTCAACGTCGGGCGCCGCGCGGGAGGGGCGCTGGGCGAGTCGGGCTGGATGCTCATGGCAGGCGTGCCGCGTGACGGAGCGTCCGCGTGCGTGGTGGTTCTCGATCCCTCTCTGGCGCGGGAAGGCAGGTCACGGCTGCGTTCCTGGTGAACAGGCGCCGTCCGGCGGGGTGGTGTGGGTGGTCGGGCATTGAAAACACTTCGGGTGAACGAAGGTGTGGTGGGGTGTGGGGAAACTGAGCGAGCAAGCCGATAGCGCCAAACAGACCGCAACTCTAACGTTTAGTGCAATCGGCCCGCACTAAGTTGTGCCTCAAGCAGCGGGGGCGACAAACGACGCCCGGTTCGCCGCGCCTCGGCCTGGAGCGCGACTCGCTTAGCGCTGCCTCGGGTTCCACTCGGCGGCGCAGGTGAGAATTCGCTGGCCGGGAGGGCGGAAAAACGGACAGAACGTCACTCGCGCCAGCGCCCCGGCGGCGCGCTCTCACCCCCATGAAGATGTTCCCCCGCGTCCTGCCGTCCTCCATTCGCAGGTGCAGAGTGAAGAAGCCCTTGGCCGCAATCCGCTTCAATCAATCGGCCGCCTCGTCCCGGCGACCGGTCGACGGGAGCAGTTGCGCCGTCGGGAGAGTGGACGCGTTGGCCTCTCTTCGATCGAGCCTTTCTCAAACGTTAGAGTTTGGTGGGGCCTCGCCCTTTACCCGTTGCCTGAGCGGTGCTCCCCGAGGCCGCGCCCGCAACCAGCCTCATCCCCTATGAAATCCGTCGCTCGTTTAGCACTTGGAATGATGGTCACCATCGCGGCTGCCATTGGCGCGCCGCTCTCGGAATCCTCCTCCCGTTTCGTCCGGGAGCAGAGCGCGAGTCCCGTGAAGTGGCAGCACTGGGATGAGAAGACGCTCGCGGACGCGCGAGCCTCGGGCCGTCCGGTGTATGTCTTCATGGGCTTCGAGTTGAGCGAGCTGAGCCGGGCAACCTGCCGCCAGACCTTTATGCAGGCTGAGGCGTCCGCACTGCTCAACCAGCACTTCGTCTGCATTTTCGTCGATCGCGACGAACAACCCGATCTCGCCGCGGCGATCCAACACTATCTGAAAAACGACAAACACGCGGCCGGCTGGCCGGCCCACGTGTGGTTCACGCCGGAGATGCAGCCGTTCGAAGGCGCGTCGTATCTGCCTCCGACGGAAGAGTGGGGGAAGCCAGGTTTCCTCAAAGTCGCGCAACAGGCCGTCGATGCGTGGACCCAGGATCCGGCTGGAGCCCGCGCCCGCGCCGCCGATGCGGTCGCCGATCTCGGTCGGCCCTTCGAGCCGGACGGTTTCGGTGGTTCGACGCCGACTTCGGCGTCTGACGTCCTCGGATCTGCGGTGGAGAATGCGCTCGCCACCTACGACCCGGACACGGCGGCTTTCGGCGAGGCGCCTCGCACGCCTGATGCCGAGCTGATTCGTGCCTTGTTGCGGCAGGACTCGAGCCCCGATGCGCCGGCACTCGCGACGCTGCGCGCGATGGCTCGTTCCGCGATTCGCGATCCGCTCGACGGCGGATTCTTCCGCAACACCGCCGACACGCGCTGGCACCTGCCGACGTTTCAAAAAACGCTAGTCGATCAGGCGCGGATCGCGCTGGCCTACCTTGATGCGGCGCGGGCGACGGGCGACCTGGCCTACGCCGAGCCGGCACGCGGCGCATTGGATTTTGCACTCACCGCCCTGGCCGGCCCCGATGGAGGTTTCGTCACGGCCCAGGATGCCACGGGCGAGGACCACGCGACTTATTTCGCTTGGACGGCCGACGAGATCGACGCCGCGCTCGGCGCCGACGCCGCGGCGTTTCGCGCCGCGCACGGAGTCGAGCCGACAGGCAACATCTCCGAAGACGACGATCCCGGTGCTACTTATAAGGGTCGCAACATCCTTCGCGCCAGCTGGCCGACTTCGCCCGCACTTCAGGCCAGCGCGGCCAAACTTCTGAAGCTCAGGGCGCAGCGGGCCGCGCTCCCGTCCGGGAGCCCCGCGACCACGGGCACCCATGGCTTGCTGTTGACTGCGCTCGCCCGGGCGGGAGAGCAGCTCGACGAACCGCGCTATCGTGAGGCCGCGCGCAAGCTCCACACTTTCATCCAAAAAGAGCTTTCGCTCTCCTCCGGCGCGCTTCGCCGCTGGGCCGGCTCTTCCGCGCCGGCGTCGCCATTCGACTATGCGGCAGTGGCCCTTGGTTGCCGCGAATGGGCGCGCGTTGCTCGCGAGACCGAGCCCGCCGCGACGGCCGATCGGCTGCTGGCGCACCTGACGCAGACGTATCTCGATCTGGAGCACGGCCGCTTCTACGCCTCGCCGGCGACGCTCCGTCCGGGCGTTTTCCTGCGCGCCCCAGCGCTGGGTGAAGCGCTCGCGGCTGAATCGCTCGCGCTGCTCGCCGGGATTGCGGATGAGGCCGCATCCGCGCTCCGGCGCGGGCAAACGGCTCTGCTTGCCGACGACAGCCAGCCGGTGGCCGGCGACGTGATCCTCTCCCTCACCCCATGACTTCAACTGCCTCCTCCACGCGCGCGATGGTCCGACACGCCGCGTTTTGGGTGCCCTCGCTCTACTTTGCGATGGGCATTCCGTTCAACGTGATCAACGGCACCGCGTCGACGATGTTCAAATCGCTCGGCGTGAGCGACAGCCAGAACACCGTCGCCCTCGGCAGCATCATCATCGCGTGGTCGTTGAAACCGCTCTGGGCGGCGTTCCTCGACATGTATCGCACGAAGAAATTCTTCGTGATCGCGATGGAGTTGCTCATCGCCGTGCTCTTTGCCGGCATCGCGATGTCGTTGCCGTTGCCCGGATTCTTTCAGGTGAGTATCGCGCTTCTCTGGGTCGCGGCTTTCGCCTCGTCCACGCAGGACATCTGCGGCGATGGCGTTTATCTCACTGCACTTTCGAAAAAGGCTCAGGCCAGCGCCGCGGGTTTCCAGAGCATGTTCTGGAATCTCGGCAAAGTCGTCGCCACCGGCCTCCTCATCAGCGGCATGGAGTTGCTGGCCAACGCGCAGGGCTGGACGACGGTCAAGATGTGGATGGCGGTCTGGATCACCGCTGCCGTGCTGATGGCTTTCTTCGCCGTCTATCACCTCTGGGCGATGCCCACCGGCAGCGTAGCCAACCGTCCCGAAAACGGTCGCGCCGTGATCCGCGATTTCGTCGGCACTGCGACCACCTTTTTCCACAAACGCGCGTTCTGGGGCATGATCGCGTTCGTGTTCCTCTACCGCCTCGGTGAGGGCCTGCTGCTCGTCGAAGGTAAGCTCTTCATGCAGTCGTCCACCGAGTCCGGCGGCTTGGGTCTCACCGTGGGCCAAGTGGCGAACATCGACGCCGTGTGGGGCACGCTCGCCAACATCCTCGGCGGTGTGCTCGGCGGACTTTTCCTGGGCAAGATCGGACTCAAGCGCGCGCTGCCGATTCTCGGCCTCTGCCTCAACGTCCCGCACCTCACCTTCGTTTATCTCAGCCACTATGCTGCCGAAGGCCATGGGCTCAGCTACGCGACCATCGCGACGCTCGTGAGCATCGAGAAGTTTGGCTACGGCTTCGGCTTCATCGGCAACATGGTTTACATGATGCAGCAGCTCGCGCCCGGGCGTTGCACCATGACGCATTACGCGTTCGCGACCGCGCTCATGAATTTCGTGCTCGCGCCCACCACGATGATCTCGGGTCCGCTCGCCGAGTGGCTCGGTTTCGCGCCCTTCTTCATCCTGGTGATGTTTGCGTCCGTGCCGTCCGTATGGGTCGCGTTCAAGGCGCCGTTCCCGCAGGAGGACGCCCGCCACGCCGCCTCGGATGAGCACAACGTCGTCACCGCCGACGATCCTTCGGTCCTCGCCCCGCACGAGCGGGCCGTGCAACTACTTGCTGGCCGCGCCTCGATCTACGCGATGCTCAACATCCTCACGCTGCTCCTGCTCGACGCGAAAATCCTCGGCATGCTCCAGGGCCGCGCGGAAGGCGAAGCGATGCTACCCTTCGCGCTCCTCTGTGGCAGCGCGACGCTCAAAGTGTTTCTCACGTGGAAGACCCTCTCGCTGGCCGCTCAAGCGAACCGCGAAGCCGAGGCCGCAGGTGAAACCGTCTACCGTCGCAATGCCCGCGGGGCGAAGATCGCGACTGCGATCTGCGCCGTGGTGAGCGTCGGCGTCCTCGCCTTCGGCGCCACGCAGGCGTTCTGAGTTGAAGAACCGAGTCGAGCCCCGGTGCGGATCGACTCGGGACCTTGTCCGCACCGAGTCGAGCCCGAGTGCGGACGAGTTCGAGCCGCGGTCCGGGCGGAGTCGGGACGATGTCCGCACTGGTGCCGCTTCTCCACGCGCAGCTGGAACTTCGCCGCCACGCTCCACCGCATCCACCGAAAACAGCCGCGCGTCGGGGGTGGGTGTTTTTCACTTAACCGTCGGAGCAGACGACGTTTATTTGAACCGTATTACGAACTTTCGTGTGCGTCATCCGCGTGTTTCTGGAGGAGCGGGAAGGATGAGAGGTCGAGGCGCGGGGAGCGCACACAACCGATAGAGTCCCGCGCTGATTGTGCGGGGAAGTTCTCTTGAGAAGCTGCGCGTGGCTTCGACGCCGTGAGCTCCGCGGCGCCTCAGTTTCCCATTCCCCCGCATGCAACCGATTCGTTTTCCGTCCCAGTTCACCTGGGGTGTCGCCACTGCTGCCGCCCAAATCGAGGGCGCGGCTTTCACCGATGGCAAAGGTCCATCTGTCTGGGACACGTTTTGCCGGAAGCCGGGCGCCGTCCACAACGGCGACACGCTCGATGTGGCGTGCGATCATTATCATCGTTTCGACGAGGATTTCGCGCTCATGCGCAAACTCGGCATCAAGAATTACCGGCTCTCGCTCGCGTGGCCGCGCATCTTTCCGAACGGTGACGGTCCGGTGAATCAAGCGGGCATCGATTTCTATCACCGCCTGTTCGATTCGCTCGAGCGTCACGGCATCACGCCTTGGGTGACGATGTTCCATTGGGACCTGCCGCAGGCGCTCGAGGATCGCGGCGGCTGGCGCGTGCGCGGCGTGGTGGATGCGTTTGCGCGCTACGCCGACACGATCGTGCAGGCGTATGGGTCGCGCGTGAAACGCTGGATCACGCTCAACGAGATCTTCTGTTTCACGCAGCTCGGCTATGGCAACGGCCAGAAGGCGCCGGGCGCGCGAGAGAGCGAAGCCGTGGTGAACCAGACGTATCACCACGCGCTGCTTTGCCACGGGCACGGAGTGCGGGCGGTGCGCGAGTTCGGCGGACGCGGCGCGCAGGTGGGGTTGACCGACAACGCGATCGTGCCGGTGCCGGTCGATCTAAAACCGGAAAACGTCGCGGCGGCGAAGCGCGCTTTCGTCTCGGAGAACATTCGCACCCTCGATGCGATCTTCCGCGGACGCTACGCCAGCGCGTATCTGAAGGCCGCGGGCGCGGCGGCGCCGAAGGTGCAGAAGGGTGATTTCAAACTCATCTCCGCGCCGACGGATTTCATCGGATTCAACATCTACACGGGCCACTTCGTGCGCGCAGGCAAACGCGGTGCGCCAGAGCGGCTGGCGTTTCCGTCGAGTTATCCGCGCACGGACTGCACGTGGCTCTATCTTTTGCCGCAGGTGCTCTACTGGGGACCGAAGTTTTTCACCGAGTTGTATGGACCGCTGCCGATCTACGTCACCGAGCACGGGGCGGGTTACAACGAGGAGATGGAAGCGAACGGGGAGGTGCTCGACCTGCACCGCCGCGAGTGCGTGCGTAACTACCTGCGCGAACTGCGCACGGCGATCCGCGACGGAGCGCCGGTGAAGGGCTATTTCCTCTGGTCCTTCATGGACAATTACGAGTGGGAGGATGGCTATGACCGCCGCTTCGGGATCGTGCACAATGAATTCCAAACGCAGCGCCGCACGCCGAAGCTCAGCGCGAAATGGTATGCGGACGTGATCCGCACGAACTCACTCGTGTAGCGCGCCTCTGCGGTTCAATCTGCTCCTGCGGCTCGGAGCCTCGCGAGAATCGGCAGGTCGGCGGCGGCAAGGTCGAGCGTGGCGGCGTCCGCCGGCCGTATCCATTTTATGGCGACGTGTTCGCGGGGCATGGGCGGCGGGCTGTCGGGCGGAAGATCGCAGACGAAGGCGCGGAGCGCGATGCGGCGCGGGCCGTAATCGTGGACGAATTCACCGAGATCGGCGGTGATGGAGAGCTCGCAGCCGAGCTCTTCGCGGACTTCGCGCTGGAGCGCGTCGGGGGCGGATTCTCCGGGCTCGATTTTGCCGCCCGGAAACTCCCACTGAAGCGCGAGGTGTTTGTGTGGGGGGCGCTGGGCCACAAGAACGTGGCCGTCGGGCTGACGGATGACGGCGCAGACGACGGAAATGGCGTCGGAAGGGGGCACGCCGGGAGCTGAAGCGCAATCGGGACCGGAGGGAAGCGGATTGCAGTCGGACGCGTTTGCCCCCTGCAACTTTTCGCAATCTCGCGGGTTGTGGAGGCATGAAAACGTTCCTGAAAATCACGCTGCTGATCCTCGCGATCCTCCTGCTCCTGAAGTTCCTGCCCGTGCTTCTCGTGCCGGTCGCGCTGGGGGTGATCGCCCTGCTGGCAACGGGAGCCCTGATCGCGAGCGGACTCGCAGCGGTGGCGGGAGTCGGACTTTCGCTGCTCGCGGTGTTGCTGCTGGTTGCCCTGGTGCTGCTCGCGGTGCTCGCGCCGGTGTGGATTCCGGTGCTGTTGATCATCGGGTTGATCGCGCTCATCAAGCGCGGGAGCCGCACGGCCGCCTGAGCCAAAGTGTTTTGCATCGCCCGCTGCGAAGCGGGCGTTTTGCTGGCGGCGAATGACGGGTGATCTCCCCTCCAGCATCGTGGCGGAAATCAGTTTCATCGGCCGCGGAAGCGGCACGGTGAAAAGCCTGTCGGGCTACAAGAAGGGTCATCACACGATGCCGGATGTGGCCAACGCGACGACCAACGCGTTCCTCGGAAAAATCTGCGCGGGGGAACTCGGCGAGGAAGCGGAGACGCTGTTTCAACAGGTGCGGACCGCGATGAGCTACAAGCGACGGGACCTGAGTCTGAGCGTAACGAGCCCGACGGCGTTGCTGAGCGCGAAGGATTTTTCCGTGGAGTGGCTCTATGAGCTTCAGGAACAGGATCCCTCGCAGTATGCGACCACCCTGACGTTGCGCGGGCTGCGCGACGTGGCGGTGGCGGAGCAGGAGGGCTTCGATGCCTTGTTTGCGGGACGATTTTCCGAGATCTCCTTCGGGTTGCGCAAAGGAGCGCGGGTCGAGGCGATCATCGACGCGATCGAGGCGCTCGACGGCGATGCGGGGCTGAGCGTCACGTATCCATCGGACTGTGAGTATTGCGAGATTTCGGCCGAAGGGGTGGATGCCGCGGTCAGGTGCAGTGGAGCGTCACTCGAAATGGTCTTCCCGCGCGGGGGATCTCCGAGCGAGTTGATGCAGGCTTTCGGTGTCTTACGCGGAGCGTTCGGCATCAGTCAGGCGCTCGCAGGATTGATCGAGTAGCCGGCGCCGCCCTTAAGGACCACGTGCGAGTGCCGATAGGGAACTATCCCCATGTGGCGCTTCGTTCGAAATCTCATCGGCTGCTGGCGCGCACGCCCTTCGTCGCTGGCGTCCGCCAATCCTGCGGTCGCGAGCGCGGGCGAGCCGCTGCCAGAGCAGGCGAGGGAAAGTTCAACGCCCCCCGCAGGGATGTCGCTTCGCTCGGTCGCTGAAGCTCCGCCCTTGGCGGAGATGTTGCACCTCGGGAGAGGAGTCGTGCCGCAACGCACGGGAATCGAGGAGCGTCTCCACCGAGCGGATACATTGCGAGCGCTCGATCAGTTGAAGAACATCCCGGCCCTGCAGTCCCTCGCGCGAGGTTTCGTGCAGGCGACCGGCAACGCGGCGACGCCGGTCTCGGAAATCGTGGAGTGGGTGAAGAAGGACTCCTCGTTATGTGTGCGTATCCTCGGCATGGCGAATTCCGCGGGAGTGGGCGCGGAGCGGCGGGTCGAGGATCTCCACGGTGCGGTGCAAATGCTAGGAGTGTTGAGGATCCGACGCCTGGCGCATGCGATCTTCACGCTGCGCGACGCGCAGCGCATGGCGGAGGGAGTCGACTGGCGGCATTTGTGGGTGCATGCGCTGGCTACCGCGGCGCTGGCAGAGGAGCTCGAGCGGCGACTGCGGCCGCGCGGCGAGTCGCAGATCTATCTCGCGGGATTGTTGCACGATGTCGGCAAGGTCGTGCTGTCGACGATCGCGCCGGAGATTTATCGCGGCATCCTCATCGACGCTTGGAACGGCGCCGGCGAGCTGGAGGCGCTGGAGCGCGAGCGCCTAGGGGTGGACCATCGGGAGGCCGGGACGATTTTTGCGAGGCATCACAAGCTGCCCGCTCTGGCGATTGAGGCGATCTCGCATCACGCGTGGCCGGAAGACGCCGTCGCGCATCGCTTGGAAACAGCGTTGGTGGCCCTCGCGAATCACCTCAGCAAGGCGCACGGCCTCGGCTTCAGTGGAGCGCGGCTGGCGGCGGATGAGCCGGAGTTTCACGAGTTGCGGACCTGGAAGGTCGTTGAAGCAGAATGCGGCCATGCGGTGGACCCATTTACGATCGAGATGGATTTGGCGGATTTCATCGCCGAGCTGCGGGCTGAGTTGCGGGAGCTGCACCGAGGATAACCCATCGCTCTGGAGTCGTTGCGTCGCCACGACCGGGAGGCGATCCGAGGAAGGATCGTCTCAGTCCGTCGGACACGGCGTGCCCTCTGCAAAAAAAAGCGGCGCCCTGGGGCGCCGCGAGAAAACAACGTGACGTTCGCGAACAGGCTCAGGTGAGCATGTCGGCCACAAAGGAGCGCTCGTCGACGAGTTCCTTGTTGGTCGCAGCGATCTTCGATTTGGCGAAGTCGTCCATGGTGAAGCCTTGAATGACCTCGTAGGAGCCCGGAAGCGTCGTGCGGACGGGGAGGCCGGCCCAGACGTTGGGATCGAAGCCGTAGGCGCCGTTCGACTTCACCGCGACGGAGTGAACCGTGCCGGGCGTCATGAGATCCCGAACATGATCGACGAGCGCATTGGCGGCCGACGCAGCGGAGGAAGCACCGCGGGCCGCGATGATGGCGGCACCACGCTTGCCGACGGTCTCGCAGAACGGGCCCTGCAGCCAGGCCGTGTCCGTGATGATGTCCGTGGCGAGCTTGCCGCCGATGGTGGCGTGGGCGAAGGCCGGGAACATCGTGGGGCTGTGATTACCGTAGATGAAGATGTTGCGAACGGTGGTGAGATCGACTCCCGCCTTCTTCGCGAGCTGAGTCTGGGCGCGGTTCTGGTCGAGCCGGACCATCGCGGTGAAGCGATCAGCAGGCAGGCGCTTCGCGCGGCTGGCAGCGATCATGCAATTGGTGTTGGCGGGATTGCCCACCACGGCGACGCGCGCATCGGCGGCGGCGACGCTATCGATGATCTCACCCTGAGAGATGAAGATCTTGCCGTTGTCCTTCAGGAGGTCGGCGCGCTCCATGCCGGGGCCGCGGGGCTTGGCGCCGATCAGCAGGCACCAGTTGGCGTCCTTGAAGCCGACTTCGGGTTTGTCGGTCATCACGATGCCCTTCAGCAGCGGGAAGGCGCAGTCGTCGAGTTCCATGGCGACGCCCTCGAGGGCCTTCATCGCCTTCTCGAAGGGAGCTTCGATGAGTTGGAGGATGACCGGTTGTTCGGGGCCGAACATCGCGCCGGACGCGATGCGGAAGAGGAGGGCATAACCGATTTGACCGGCGGCTCCGGTCACTGCGACGCGAATGGGAGTATTCATGGGTGGGTTAAAGTGTAATCTGGAGACGGGGCGGGGCGAAACGCAGGAATTGTGAAACTAGGCGCAGTTTTAGGCGGATTGCAGGTCTCGATTAGCGGATCTCGTCAGGAAAACCGCAGCGCCAAGGTGGCGTGGACTTCGCGCACCAGCTTCTCCGTAGTGGCCCAGTCGATACAGCCGTCGGTGATGCTCACGCCGTAACGGAGGTTCTGCTTAGGCTGCGGGAAAGGCTGATTGCCGGCCTCGAGGTTGCTCTCGACCATCGCGCCCATGATGGAGGTGTTGCCAGCGGTGATCTGATCGAGCAGCGCGCGCATGACGTCGGGCTGTAGTTCGGGTTTCTTCGCCGAATTATCATGCGAGCAGTCCACGAGGATGGATTTCGGCAGGCCGGCTTTGGCGAGGAGCGCTTCGGTCTGGGCGATGTGCGATGGCGCGAAATTGGGCCCGGCTGCACCACCCCGCAGGACGACGTGGCAGTTCGGGTTGCCTCGTGTGACGATAGCGGACGAGGCGCCTTCGAGATTAATGCCGAGAAACGTCTGGGGCTGCCCGGCAGCCTTGATGGCGTTGATGGCGGTGGTGATGGAACCGTCGGTGCCGTTCTTGAAACCCAGAGGCATCGAGAGACCGGACGCCATTTGCCGATGAGTCTGCGATTCGGTCGTGCGCGCGCCGATGGCACCCCAGCAAACCAGATCCGCCACGTATTGCGGCGTGATCGGGTCGAGGAACTCGGTGGCCGTGGGCAGCCCGAGATCCAGCACGTCGCGCAGGAATGCGCGTCCCATTCGCAGACCGGCGGCGATGTCATACGAACCATCGAGGTGCGGATCCATGACGAGGCCTTTCCAGCCCACCGTCGTGCGCGGCTTTTCGAAATACACCCGCATCACGATCATCACGCGGTCCGAAACCTCCCGGGCCAGGGCGGCGAGGCGCCGGGCGTAATCGCGACCCGCCTCGAGGTCGTGGATCGAACAGGGCCCGACGATGAACAGGAACCGCTTGTCGTCCGTGAAGATGAGACGATGGATGTCCTGACGTGCCCGAGCGATGAAGTTCGCTTGTTCCTCCGTCTTCGGCAGCTCGGCCAGCAGAGCGGCGGGCGAGGGGAGCGCACGTGTTTCGACGACGTTGATGTCCGATGTTCTCTGCATGAAAAGGGGCAGAGAGTGGGCGTTCCGGTATCCGGCCTGCAAGCCTCGCTTAAGTTGCCGGCTTAGTGCTTCCCACGCTTGCCGGATCGCTCTCGCCGGATAAAAAAGTGGCCGGCCGCTTACCCCTAAGCGGCCGGCCTTTGCTTTCTTAGTTACCCCAAAACTCCCGCTAGGCGGGAGAAGTGTTAAAGTTGATGAGAGAAGAGATAGGGCCGTGTTTGCGTCCGTCAAACCAAAGTTAGCAAAATCTACCAACTTAATTTGTAAATACCCACAAAGCAGCCACTAAGGATTTAATGATTTTGACGCAGAATCTCGCAATCTTCCGCTACCAACCGGCCGCTGCCCTGTATGTGGCTGGAGACGACTCGTTTGTATTTCTGCAGGGGCAGTTCTCGAACGATCTGAGGCCGACGCAGGACGGCGTCGGGGTCTATGGCCTGTGGCTGAATCAAAAGGGCAAGGTGCTCGCTGACAGCTTCGTCGTGAGCCACGAGAGGGGCTTCTTGTTGTTTTCGCAGCACTCGCCTGGGGCGGTGGTGCGCGAGCGATTGGAAGCCTACGTGGTCGCGGACGATGTGGTGATCGAGGACGCAAGCGCCGCGTGGAGCGCTGTGACGTTGTTGCATTCCGAGGCCCAGCCGCAGCCTGCTTTGTCACCAGTTAGTGGATACATCGTGCCGGGCTGCGAGGCCGGTGTCTCCGAGTGGTTTTTCCCGCTGGCCGATTCGGCGCAGGTCGCGGCGACGCTGACGGGCGCCGTGGAGCTTGGAGCCGAAGAGCGGGAGCGACGACGCATCGCTGGCGGAGTGGTCGCGGTGCCGCAGGACATCGGACCCGGCGAACTGCCGCAGGAGGGAGCGCTCGATGACTGGGTGTCGCATCAAAAGGGATGCTATCTGGGACAGGAGGTGATGGCACGACTGCGGGCGATGGGGCAGGTGCGACGACGCATCTTCCGTCTC
>JAEYQF010000010.1 GCA_023410155.1 Verrucomicrobiota bacterium
GCGACGTGCTGCCGCACGGGCAGGACGTGCTGCTCCAGCGCGGAGAACGTCTCCGCCCATGTCTCGCCACGATGAACGTTGGTGCAGTAAGCGAGATGCAGGCCGCCGCGCAGCCTCACGATGCGCCTCCCCCGAGCACCCGAAACTTCGGACACTGCGAAAGAAAGCGGACCGGGTTGTGAAACAGCACCTGTTCGATGAACGCGTCATCGTGCCCGCGGCGTCGCATCTCGAGCGCGGTCTTCGGCACGGCCAGGGGATCACTCACGCCCCAATCGCAGGCTGAGTTCAGCCAGATGCGCTCATGGCCGCACGTCTCCAGCATGTCGGTGGCCCGGGGCGGTGATGCCTTGGAATCTGGATACAACGTGATGCCGGCCCAGTAGCCCCGGTCGAGCACAGCTCGGACGGTGTGTTCCTCGACATGGTCGATGATGACACGAGCCGGGTTCACGCCCGCTGCATCCAGCACGTCGAGGATCAACCGCGTGCCCTTGAGTTTGTCCTCCAGGTGCGGCGTATGCACCAGGATCAGCTGCTGGTGGCGCACCGCCAGCGTGATGTGGTCCTCGAGCACGCGCAGTTCGTTGCGGGTGTTTCGATTCAGCCCGATCTCGCCGATGCCCAGCACGTTTGGCGCATCGAGGAACTCCGGAATCATCTCCAGGACCGCGCGGGCCAGGCCGAGGTCCTCGGCCTCCTTCGGGTTCAGGCACAACCAGCAATAATGCGGCAGCCCAAACTTCGCGGCGCGCGCCGGTTCGTATTGGGTGAGTTGACGGAAGTAGTCGCGGAAGCCGTGCACCGAGCCGCGATCAAAACCGGCCCAGAAGGCGGGTTCGCAGACCGCTGCGCAGCCCGCCGTGACCATCGCGAGATAGTCATCCGTCGTGCGGCTCACCATGTGGCCGTGAGGTTCGATGTAACGCATGGCGGTTTAGCTGCGCTTCCAAGCTCCGACCGCCTTGCCCGTGGACGCCGCGACCGGCTCTTTCGTCGGATCGCTCAACAGTTCCAGGATCCGGCGGGCGCGCTCGGGTTTGCCGTCCGCCACGATATCGACGGCCTGCCGGAGCGCGTCGCACCGAAAGTCGCCGGCGACGCCGTAACGCTCCACCCGGTCCAGGAACGCCGCCACCTCGAGCAACTTCGCCCGAATCGGCACGAAGTCGTTCTCCACCAACGCTTCGCCCACGGAAGGGGCGACCGCGCTCGATTGACCGGAAACTTTGGACGGCATGTTCGGAGAGGGAAAAGGTCTGTGTGCGCAGACCCGAGTCGGTCAAGAAAGCGAAAACCTCCCACGGTAGCAACCCGCCGTTGCGCCCGCCGCGGCTGGAATGCAGGGGCGAACCGACGGAATTAAACGGTCAGACTGGCGGTCCCACCGGCCCTAAACGATCCGATCCGCGGCCCAACAACCGTCTTTGCTTGGGCCGCGCTTTTCCGTTCACTGGGCGCCTACCCCATGAACCGCCGCCGCTTCCTCCACACCACGGCCACTGCCGCGTCCCTCACCCTCCTGCCCCACTGGTCCCGAGCCGTCAACGCGGGGGCGCCGGACCGGTTCCGGACAGCCCTCATCGGCTGCGGCTGGTGGGGCAATAACATCCTGCGTGAAGCGATGGCCAGCGGATCCTGTCGCATCGTTGGTCTTTGCGACGTGGATACACGCCACCTCACCGCGACGCAGGCCAACGTCCGCACCGGCACCGGCGACGAACCTCCGGTTTTTGTGGATTACCGCGACCTGCTGGCGGACACGCGGCCGGACATCGTCATTGTCGCCACGCCGGACCACTGGCACGCGTTGCCCACGATCGCCGCCATCGAGGCCGGGGCGCACGTTTTTGTGGAGAAGCCGATCGGCCACACGATCCTGGAAGGGCGCGCGATGGTGAACGCCGCCCGCAAGGCGCAGCGAAGGGTTCAGGTCGGCACGCACCGCCGCATCTCGCCGCACAACATCAGCGCGCGCGACTTCATCCGCAACGGCGGCATCGGTGAACTCGGCATGGTGCGCTGTTTCGTGCACACGGGCGGCGGTGGACGCGAGGAGCCACAGGCGACGCAACCGGTGCCGCGTGAGCTCGACTGGGACCGCTGGTGTGGTCCCGCTCCGCTGCGGCCGTACGTCCCCGGCATCCATCCGCGGGGTTTCCGCAACTACCTGGACTTCGCCAACGGCACGCTTGGGGACTGGGGTATTCATTGGCTGGACCAGGTGCTGTGGATCACCGGTGAGAAGCACACGAGCCGTGTCTACTCGGAGGGAGGCCGACCCGTTTTTGGTGCGCCGGTGCTGACGCCCGACGCCCAGACGAGCGACGCTCCGGACCATCAGGTGGCCACGTATCAGTTTAGTGGTTTCACCGTCCAGTGGGAGCATCGCCGCTTCGCCGGCAATGGGGCGGAAAAAGGTGAAGCCGTCGGCTGCTACTTCTACGGCACCAAGGGCACGCTCCACCTCGGCTGGCAGTCCGGTTGGACGTTTTATCCGGCCCGCCAGAACGAACCCAGCCGACATGAGGCGGCCCAGTTGAACGATCCGGACGGGCAGAACATCCGGGAGCTGTGGGCTGACTTTCTCGATTCGATTCGCACGGGCCGGCCG
>JAEYQF010000037.1 GCA_023410155.1 Verrucomicrobiota bacterium
GTCCTGACTCGCGGGGAATATTGTCGCGACCCGGTGCGCACCTTGTCCCGACTCGAGCCGCACTGTGTCGCGACTCGGTGCGGCCTTTGACGCGACTCGGTGCAGGTAAAAAAAAGCGCCGACCGCAAGGTCGGCGCTTTGAAGATGAAACCGGGAAGTCGATTACTTCTGCTCGGCCGCAGGCGCGGCTTCGGCGGCAGGAGCTTCGGTGGCTTCAGCGGCGGGAGCAGCCTTGGCCTTCTTGCCCTTGGCCTTGGTGGCCTTCTTGCCCTTCGACTTCTTGTAACCCGGATCGTCGGCCTTCACGAATTCGATGAGGGCCATCTCGGCGGCGTCGCTGATGCGGGCGCCGAGCTTGTAGATGCGGGTGTAGCCGCCGTTGCGGTTCGCGAATTCCTTATAGGTTTCGTTGAACAGCTTGGTGACGGCGTCCTCGTTACGGACGTCGGCAAGCGCGAGGCGACGGAGATGGATCGCGTCCTTCTTGTCAGTCTTGGCCGCGGCCTTTTTGGCTTTGGTGACGACCTTCTCGATGAAGGGACGAAGGGCTTTGGCCTTCGTCAGCGTGGTCTGGATGCGGCCGTGCTCGATGAGCGAGGCAGCAAGGTTGGAGAGCATCGCCTTGCGGTGCTCGCGGGTGACGCCGAGGGAGGCGTGGTGTTTATTGTGACGCATGGTGCTTTGGTTTTAGGCGGCTCCCGATCGGCAATCCGGTCGCAGCGTTGGGGCGGCGCGGACGGCGCGAGAACCGAAGAATTTTCGATTTGGGATTTTCGATTCAGATTCCCGAGCGCCGAAGCAATCGAGAATCCAAAATCGAAAATCAAAAATTCGCTTAGGCTTCCTTCTTCGTGTCGAGGAGGCGCTCGTCGAACTTCATGCCAAGAGAGAGGCCGAGGGCTTCGAGCTTCTCCTTGATTTCGTTGAGCGACTTCTTGCCGAAGTTGCGATACTTGAGCATCTCCTGCTCGGTCTTCATCGCGAGTTCGCCCACAGTGGTGATGTTGGCGTTGTTCAAGCAGTTCGCGGCGCGGACGGAGAGCTCGATCTCGTTCACCGACATGTTGAGCAGCTTGCGGAGCTTGTTCTGCTCTTCGCTGACTTCGGACTGTTGGTTCTCGAATTCGTATTGCTCCTGCGAAACGCGGTCGAAGACGTCGAGGTGGTGCTTGAGGATGGACGCGGCTTGCTTGAGCGAGTCGTCCGGCGTGATGCGGCCGTCCGTCCATATCTCGAGAACGAGCTTGTCGTAATCGGTGATCTGGCCGACGCGGGTGGCTTCGACAGCATACTTGACGAGGCGAACGGGCGAGAAGAGCGAGTCGATCGGAATGACGCCGATCGCCTGGTCTTCCTTCTTGTTCGCTTCGCCGGGATAGTAGCCGCGGCCGGTCTTGATCTCGATCTCGGCTTCGAAGGACTTCTTCGAGTCGAGGGTGCAGATCACCTGCTCGGGATTGATGATGGAGATGTTGGCATCGGCCTGAATGTCGGCCGCGGTGACGGGGCCGGCCTTGTTGGCGCGGATGGAGAGGGTGATCGGCTCGCGCTTTTGCGAAACGATGAGAACCTTCTTGAGGTTGAGAACGATGTCGGTGACGTCTTCAACCACGCCGTCGATGGACTGGAACTCGTGGTTCACGCCGTCGATGCGAATGGAGGAGATGGCGGCGCCTTCGATGGAGCTGAGGAGGACGCGACGGAGGGAATTGCCAATCGTGTGTCCGTAGCCGGCCTCGAAGGGCTCAGCGATGAACTTTGCGTAGGTTGGCGTGGAGCCTTCCTCAACCTTCGTGAGCTTGGACGGGAGTTCGAACTTTCCGAGACGTTTGGGCATGGCGGTGAGGGCGGAAGATAGTGGTTAAATAACAGGGGCTGCGAGCTTAGAAGCGCGAGTAGAACTCGACGATGAGCTGCTCGTTGATGCCCTGCTCCATCTCATCGCGCGTGGGCAGGCGATTGACGACGGCCTTGAAGTTCTCGGCGTTGAGCGTGAGCCAGCCGGGGACGTTGCGGATGCGGTTTTCCTCGAGATTGCGCGTGGCGAGCTGGCGGGAGGCCGGAGCGTTGCGCACTTCGATCTCGTCGCCGGGCTGCACGGAGTAGCTGGCGATGTCGACCTTGTGTCCGTTGACGCGGATATGCCCGTGATTGACGAACTGGCGGGCGGCGGCGCGGCTCTTGGCGAGGCCAAGGAGGTAAACGACGCTGTCGAGGCGGGTCTCGAGAAGTTGGAGGAAGCGTTCGCCGGTGACGCCGCGCTCGCGCTTGGCGATCTCGAACAAACGGCGGAACTGGCGCTCGAGCAGACCGTAGGTGTAGCGGAGCTTCTGCTTTTCGTTGAGGCCTAGGGCGTATTCGGAGACTTTGCGGCGCAGCTTGGGGCCGTGCTGACCCGGAGGATAGTTGCGGCGTTCGAGGGCCTTGCCCGAGCCGAGGAGGTGCTGGCCGAATCGACGGCTGATGCGGGTGGTGGGTCCGGTATAACGAGCCATGTTGGAACCTAGTTTTTAGTTTTGTGAAGGGTGGTAAGCGGGCGCGTCAGACGCGGCGGCGCTTGCGGGGACGGCAGCCGTTGTGCGGGACCGGGGTCACATCGATGATCGAGGTGATCTCCAGGCCGATCGCCTGGAGGGCGCGAACCGCAGAGTCACGGCCGAGGCCGGGACCGGAGATGCGGATGACAACATCCTTGAGGCCATGCGCCATGGCGTTACGGGCGGCGTCTTGAGCGACAACCTGCGCGGCGTAGGCGGTGGACTTGCGGGAGCCGCGGAAATTGCACTTACCGGCGCTCGACCAGGAAATGACCTGCCCCTTCTGGTCGGTGATCGAAACGATCGTGTTGTTAAAGGAGGCCAGCACGTTGGCGATGCCAGACGTGATGTTCTTGGAGCCTTTGGCCTTGCGGACCTTGATGACGCCAAGCTCTTCCTTCAGGAGGTCTTCGGCGGTCGGCTGCTTGGCCACACCACCGATGAGCTCGACCGGCTTTTCGGGAGCAGCGGGAGCGGCAGGAGCAGCACCTTCAGCAGCCGGAGCGGCGGCCTTGGGAGCCTTGGCCTTCTTCTCAGGAGCGGGCGCAGCGCCTTCGGCGGCAGGGGCCGCGGCTTTGGCGGGTTTCTCTTTCTTGGGGGCGGACTTTTCTTCGGCCATGGCTTTAAATTATTCTTTGGACTTGGTGACGCCCACGGTCTTGCGGGGGCCCTTGCGGGTGCGGGCGTTGGTGGAGGTGCGCTGTCCGCGGACCGGGAGGCTGCGGCGGTGGCGAACACCGCGATAGCAGTTGATCGCCTGGAGGCGCTTCAGATTGCCGGCGATCTCGCGGCGGAGATCACCCTCAAGCACCCATTTGTGCTCGGCGATCAGCTGGATGATCTTGTTGAGCTGCTCTTCGTTGAGATCCTGAGCCCGCATGTCGGGATTCAGACCGGCTTCCTTGACGAGCAGGTCGGCACGGGTGGGCCCGATGCCGTTGATATAACGGAGGGAATACGCGACTTTTTTCTTCGCGGGGATTTCTACACCGAGGAGACGAGGCATGTTGTTGTTAGTTTAGAGTTAGTGATGAAAGTGATTAGGAAGCGGAGGATGGAATCTGAGCGAGGGGAACGGTGAGCACTTCGGGACCCTGATCTGTGGTCAGAACCGTGTGCTCGAAGTGAGCCGAGGGAGCGCCGTCGGCGGTAACGCACGTCCAACCATCGCTGAGGATTTTGGTGCGAGGGCCGCCGAGATTAACCATGGGTTCAATCGCGAGCGTCATACCGGGTTTGATTCTCTCACCGGTTCCTTTGCGGCCGAAATTCGGGATCTCAGGGGGCTCGTGCATCGCTACGCCGACTCCGTGCCCGACCATGTCGCGAACGACGCTGAAGCCGTGGGCTTCAACATAGCGCTGTATGGCAGCAGAGATATCGCCGATGCGATTACCCACGACGGCCTCCCGGATGCCGATATCGAGCGCTTCGCGGGTGACACGCAGGAGTTTCAGGACCGCCGGATCGACCGTGCCGACTGGCATGGTGAACGCGTTGTCACCAACGTAACCATTGTGCCAGACCACGATGTCGAGAGAAACGATATCACCGTCGCGCAAGATGCGACGGAATGACGGAATTCCGTGCACGACCTCCTCGTTCACCGAGATGCAGGTGTGGGCAGGATAGCGTCGGCTGCCGTTCTGGTAACCAAAACAGGCACTGCGGGCTCCAAGGCGGGCGATCCAATCGCGGCCAGCCTCTTCCAAGTCTTGGGTCGTGACGCCGGGCCGGACCAAGGGCTTGATTTTCTCAAGCACCGTGGCGGCGATGGCGCACGCCTCGCGCATGCGAGCGATGCCCTCTTTGTTTTTGATGGGAATCGTCATGCGACAAGGTCACTCGGCTCCAGAAGGAGACCGAGCGTTCTATAGTGTTCGGCGACTGGCCCGACGGAGCCCGATTGAGTCGCGACCACGGCGCTGAGCGCCTCGTCGCGGGAATCGAGCCATTCGTCGAACACTTTTGCTTGGAGCAGCGTAGCCGGGACGTCGCAAACGACTAATCCCGCATCAGGTTTGCGCGCAAAGAACCAACGCCGCATTGCTGCGATCGTGGTCGTTTCATCCGACACAGCGGAGCTGCGCCGGCGCGAAATCTCTGGACCCTTCAGGCGGTCGAGAGAGACGTGCTCAAGATTCAAAGAACGGGCCCGGTTCATCAAACTTTCGGGTAGAAAATCAGGAGAACCGAGGATGATCAGCTTGGCCTTGGCGGGGACGCCAGACCGAGCGAAAGGGTCGGTGATGGCGGCCATCGCGACCAGAGTAAAGAACTAAAGTGCGAAGTGCTTGATCGCCCAAGACACGATGCCGACGAGGAAGATGACGGACACGGCGGTGAGCAGCTTGGCCAGCG
>JAEYQF010000109.1 GCA_023410155.1 Verrucomicrobiota bacterium
AATGTTGTCATCTTCCAAGTCGAAGGCATGTGCCGTTCGGGCCTTCATACGCGGAAGAGAGGCAAGGGTTTCAGATCGAGGGAAAGATGAGATGAACTAGTGAATGGTGAAATGGTGAATGGACATCACCTTTCCAGAAGATGCTCCAGATGGCGGGTCATCACCTGCCCCATTGACAGGCATCCTTTAAAGAGATCCTTTTCACCATGCATCTTGCCCAATTCGATCGACAATTGTTCCACATGCCCGGCTGGTGCGATCGGATCCGCCTCCATCACTTCCAATAATGTATGCAACTGCTCCTCGGCATGTTTGTACCGTTTCCTTAACAGGGCCACTTCCTCATTGCGATATTGTTCGGCAGTCTCATGGCTTATGACGTCCTGCGCCATCTGCACATAGGGCAGGTTCTCCTTGTAGAATTGCGGCAGATAGATCCGACCGCGACCTTCGTAACACTGTTGATCGAAATCGATCGAGCGGATGCGGTATTGCACCTGGTCCAGATCATGGATCACGTCCACCACGAAATTGTACGCACGCATATCCCCGAGCAATCGGACGAAGCAGCGCTGATTGAATTTCACGAATTCCTTGCTGAGCCGCTCTGTGTTCAGTTCACCGCCATGTTTCACCGGATCATCGATGAAGACATCACCGGGCACGCCGATGATATGCTCTTCCACGATCGTTCTGCCTTCGCAGTAGTAGTTGATGCGCGCGGGTGAGAGCATGTGCTCCAGTTCAAGGCCGTAGATCCTGCTGGCATCGCTTTGTTTGATGTAGAAATAATCGTGGTTCTCGTTGATGGTATTGAGGATCTTGATGCGGAACGGTTGCGAGTTGCCGTACGCACAGAAATCGATCCGGTCCACGATCAGGTGATCGAAATGGCGGCCATCGGCGATCAGCAGCTGATAGGTCTCCACCAACTTCTCATGCACCTCCCCTATCTCCGACTGCCGGAGGATGACGGAGTTCCACAGCGTCTCCTTGCCGTTGCGGTCCATGACGGGCAGCACACCTTCATACCGCCGCAATTCATCATAACCGATCGGAAGCTTCATCTCCCGGCCAACGCTCAGCAAGTATTCACGAAGCGGCGCTTGTACCGGATAGAGCGGCTTCTTCTTCTCGATGATATTGAACTCCATCAACGGACGATCTGGAAACGCTTACTGCCCAGATCGCGGCCATCAGTGGTGACTGCGCGCAATACATATGCTCCTCCAGCAAGTCCGTTCACATCAAGAACGTTGGAAAATGCACCATTGACACCTTTTACCGATCGGTGCACGATGCGGCCTTCTGTGGTGATGATGTCAAACACGAGGTCCACCTGCTGGGGAACGGTCCCCTTTACAGTGATGCGATCGCTTGCGGGCACGGGGAATACATCCATGGTCCAGACATCCAATTCGGGCTTGTCGCTCACTGCCACGAATCCGGTGGTCTTTCCGAACGCGTATTGGCCTTTCTGCAACTGCGAAAGTTCGATGCTTCCGTAACCGTTGATCAATACACCATGGTTCACGGTCTGGTACGGATACACTTCCCATTGATCGAGCGGTGTAGGGCGATAAAGGAGACACATGCCGAACTCATCACCATCAACAAGGTCGTGATCAAGTTGTGAATTGTTCGATCCGTTATAGCCAAGGCGCGCACGCAGTTCGGTACCTGTGGGGAACAGGCCGTCCACATTCCAGAAGTGCGTGTTACTGATCGCGAGCACATCGGGAGAAAGTAATGTTGCATCCGGCGCCACCCACATATGATCCACGCGTACAAGGACATCTTCTGGTGCTTCATCGCACATCAGGCGGAATTCCACATAAGGTAGATTGAGATCGGCCGTGGTCCCGGCGGCGATCTCCTGTTCATGATCGAGGCGCGCCTGGTTCAACCTGGCATGCCGGTTCAGGACTATCATGGCTGGTCCAAAAGGTGCGGTCAGATCGATCGAAGTGAGCTCACCCCCTACGGTAATGATTCGGTCATCTGTTGTGCCATCGGCGGCGATAAGGGTCAGATCGATCGGAACATCGTAATGCAATTGTTCGCCGCCGCGGAGTTTTTGCCCGATCTGCAGTTGCACATTCCATTCGCTACCGATCTGTTCTGCGGTATGTGAGATCACTTCGAATACCGAATAGGAAGGAGAATAGACCCATGCATCAAAGAACGGATCGAGATCCTCTCCGGAATAGGTCTCAAGCGCTTCCTTGAATCCTTCAGCGGTGATGGTGGTGTATGCAAGGTTCTCCTGGATGCCGTGCATCGCCTGCCTGAAGAGCGTATCACCGAGATAGCCGCGGAGATTATGCATCACCAGTGCACCTTTATAATAGGTATGGCTTCCGTAGATGTGTGGATCGGGCATGGGTGATAAAGCCTGGAAACCGTCGTCATTGATGTGCGCCTGTCTCAACACATAGAGAAGATTATCCTTCACGGCCTTCACCAAGCCTGCCTGACCATCTATCCATTCTTCGATCAGGTGACCACTGTATTCCGCCGGGCCTTCCTTCAACCACATGTCATTATGGATGTACGGCGTCACCATATCACCCCACCAATGATGGCCGAGCTCATGCGTGTAGAGCGCACGATTGCTGGCCTCGGTCTGTTGCGTCATATGATCGGGATAAGCC
>JAEYQF010000057.1 GCA_023410155.1 Verrucomicrobiota bacterium
CGGCGTCGTGGTGGGCAGCGCGCTCGTCAACTGCATCCGCGAGAATCTTGGTTCGCCCGAACAGATCGTGAGCCGCCTTGGCGCCGTGGCTGCTGACTTGTCGGCGGGCACGAAACGCTGATTCGCCTTTCTCTTTCTGGTATGAAGCGCCGCATCCTCCTCATCGACGACGACCGGCTCCAATACCGGCTCACGGAGGCGCACTTCAGGAATTTTCGCGGGGAACAATTCGAGCTCGATTGGGCGGAGACGTTCGAAGACGGCCTCGCTCGCTTGCTGGAGGGGCGCCACACCGCGTGCCTGCTCGACTACCAGCTCGGCCCCCGCAATGGACTCGAGTTGATCACACGGGCGGTCGAGGCCGGGTGCCACACGCCCATCGTCTTTCTCACCGCCGAGTCATCGGAGCGGGTCGACATCGACGCCATGAACGCCGGTGCGCTCGACTATCTGGTCAAAGGCGAGATTTCCTCGGCCGCGCTCGAACGGTCGCTTCGTTACGCGCTCAAGTTGGGGGACACCCTGGAGGCTCTCCGCCAGGCGGCCACGCGCGACCAGCTCACGGGTTTGCTGAATCGCCGCGAGTTCGATCGGATCGTTCGCGAAGAGCACGAGCGCAGCGGACGATTCGGCCGACCCGTTTCGCTGGTGCTGCTCGACATTGATCATTTCAAGCAGGTCAACGATACCCATGGTCACCCCGCCGGCGATGCGGTGCTCGTCGAGGTGGGGCGCCGGCTCTGCGCCAGCGTGCGGAGCGTCGACCGCGTCGCCCGTTTTGGCGGCGAAGAATTCTCACTCGTGATCATGGAGGCCGACAGCGCGACGGCACTGGAGACGGCGCGACGGGCCTGCGAAGCGGTGTGCGCTTCCCCGATGCAGTTGCCCGACGGAGGCGCACTGTCTGTGACGATCAGCGCCGGCGTGGCCTCGATCCCGCGCGATGCCAACGAAGTAACGAGTCTGATCGCTGCTGCGGACAAGGCCCTCTACGCCGCCAAGGCCGCCGGTCGGAACCGCGCCTTGGCGGTCCCGGCCTGAGTCGTGCCAATGAGCGGACCGGGTCGTGCCAAAGTGCGGATCGGGTCGGATCACGGAGCGGACGAAGCCGTGCCGGAGGGCGGATCTGGCCAGGGCTATGTATGGTAAAGTTGGATACGAAACGGGAAAGGCCTCGTTGTGAGGCCGCGAACGGGCGAGCCCCTTTCTCAGGAGCGGCGCGGCGCCCAAAACTTGATGGCCCGGGGGAGCACATGCACCTCGATGAGAGCTTCGGTTGCGACGAGTTCCCCATCCACGTGCATGAAGCCGGGGCGATCGCGTTCGATGGTAAAGTGAGTGCCGCTGGCGGTCGTCACGTGGCGGCTGCCGTGTAGCGTGCGCGTGAACAGGCGGCAGGCGAGCGGGAGGGCGTTCGTGAGGGTCACGGGCCGGACGACCACCAGGTTCAGGAGCCCGTCGTCGAGCCGGGCCCCGGGCGCGATCGTGGCACCATTCCCAAACTGGGAGGCATTGGCGATGGTGACGAACTGCGGAACGTGTCTCGTCACGGGTGTGCCTTCGATGCGAACGTCGAGCGTCTGCGGCATGTAGCGGAAGTATTCGCGGATGCCTGCGTCGACATACGCGAGAAGTCCCCGGCGGGAGAGTGAATTGAAACGGTGAACGACGGCAGCGTCGAAACCGACGCCCATCGTGCAGAAGAACGGATGACCGTTGGCCTGACCGGCGTCGGCGAGCTGGACTTCGCTGTGAAGCAGTGAATGGAGTGCCGCGGCGAGACCCATCGGCACGCGGAGATGTCGCGCGAGACCGTTGCCGGAGCCGCGCGGGATGATTGCCACGGCGGTGTCGGTGCCGAGAAGGGCGCGCGCCACTTCATTGATGGTGCCAGCGCCGCCCACGGCGACCACGACCTCGGCGCCGGCGCGGGCTGCTTCGGCGGCAAGCGCGGTCGCATGACCGGGGCCGTCCGTGGGAGCGACCTGGGCGTCGAGCCCGTGGAGTTTCACAAAGGCATGCAGCCGCTCCGTGAGCGGGGCCCGCCGGGGGCCGGCACGCGGATTGTGGATGAAGAGGAATTTCACGGCGGAGATTCGCGTCGACGCGTTGCCACTAAGTCAGAAGATGCGCCCGATGCCCACTGCTGCGTCGTCCACGATTCACGTTCTCACCGGTTGCACGGCAGCGGGGAAGACCGAGTGGGCCCTGCGTTGGGCGGAGCGCCGGGGGGCGGAGATCATTTCGTGCGATTCGCTGTTGTTCTATCGGGGGCTGGATATCGGGACGGCGAAGCCGACGTTTGAGGAGCAGCAACGCGTGCCGCACCACTTGATCGATATCTGCGACCTCACCGCAAGGATGGACGTGACGCGCTACGTGACAAACGTGCGACGGGTCCTAGGTGAGATCGCGGAGCGCGGCCGGCGGGTGCTCGTGGTGGGCGGCAGCGGATTCTATCTCAAAGCGTTTTTTGCACCGGTGGCCGACGAGGTGGAAGTCTCCGCGACCCTCCGCGCGGAGGTGGCGGCGATGAGTGTGCCCGAGGCGCTGTCGCGGCTGCGGGACCTGAACCCCGCGGGACTGGGCACCCTCGACACGGCCAATCCGCGGCGGGTGATGCGGGCGCTCGAGCGATGCCTGGCGTCGGGTCGGACATTGGCGGAGCTCACGGCGGAGTTTTCCCGGCGACCGTCACCATTTTCTGAATACAAGGTGCGCCTGGAGCGGATCGACCGCGGGCCGGACGAACTTGCCGGGCGGATCGAGGCTCGCGTGAACCAGATGGTCGCAGCGGGCTTGGCGGAGGAGGTGCGCCGCCTGCTCGCGAGTGGATTGAAGGACAATCCCAGCGCGGCGGGGGCGATCGGGTATCGGGAAACAATCGACGCGATCGAGGGCCGCCTCGCGTGGACGGCGTGGCCGGGGGAAATCGCGAAGAACACCCGTGCGCTGGCGAAAAAGCAGCGCACCTGGTTCCGCACGCAATTGCCCCCGCATCGAGTGTGGACGGCGCAAGAACTGGAAGGTGGCGCGGAGCTTTTTGCCGGATAGGGCAAACGTCTCCCTGAGTCGCGTCGGTGCGACGTTACCCAAAAACGGAAAGCACCTCGGGCTAGCCCTCGTGGTGGCGAGGCTCGGCAGCCGCCAGGCGCTGGAAGATCAACAGGTGCGAGGCGATGATCAGCGGCACAAGGAAAGTGGGCAGCAGGCTGAGAGGCAGGCGGGTGAACAGTTGCACGCTGCCCGGATCGGAGAACCCCAGACGAGCTGCGGAAACGACGACCAGAAGAATGTCGAGGAATCCGATGACGTTCCAGATGTAGACCAGGCGGATCCGTTGCGGCTGGATGCCCCAGAATGCGATCGGGAGAGCGAGGGCGGCGACGACGATGTCGCCCCAGCCGGCTTGCAGCGCGAAAGCACGGGGCAATTCGCCGCGGTCGGCGAAGTAGATGAACGCGAAGCCGACGAGCCGCGTGAGGTGCAGCAGCACCAGCGTTCGAAGCGGGATCGCGGCGACCCAGGTGCGGAAGGCGGCCGAGCGCCGGTGCACGAATATGAGCGCTGTGACCAGGCTGAGCACGATCGCGGGCGTCGCCATGACCGGCAGGCGTTGCAGGAGGAGGAAATGGCCTGCGCCCATTGCAGCAAAGAGCCAAACCCATGCGACCAGCCGGACGACGGCGGAGGTGATCATGGCAGGACTTTGTCGGACCCCGTGGGTGCGAGCGAGCTACAACGTGACGCGATCAACCCGCAGGGGACGAGGTCGTGCCAACGGGAGCGAGCGGACTTCAGGGCGCGGCCGCGACCAGGCCGTAGCGATCGAGCGAACTCGTCTCGAGCTGGCGGAGATTGGCGATCGCATTGCGCAGGTTCACTCGAGCCAGCAGCTCGTTAACGCGCGCGGTTTCGAGGTCGTCCTGAGTTTCCAGCACTTGCCGGCTGGTCGACAGACCGGCGCGGAAACGAGCGAGCTCGAGCTCGTATTGCTTCTCCGCGAACTGGGTGGCCTTGGCGTTGATCTCGACGCTCTGGCGGTTCGTCTCGACGGCGCGGACTGCGGCGCGAACCTGGACCATGAGGTCCTGCTCCAATTGCTGGAGCCGCGCTTCTTCCTGGCGCAGCTGAGCCTGGGCGCTGCGTTGGCGTGCACGATCGGCGCGCAGGCCCCACGGGACGGAGACCGTGAGATCGACCTGCCAGTTGTAGCCGTCGGGCTGGGTCATGCGGTTGAAGGCTGTGCCGTAGCTGCGTTGCGTGCCGTTGTAGCCGACGGCGCCGCCGAGATCGACGGTCGGACGGGCACCGTTGCGGGCGACATCGACGTCGATCTTGCGCTGCTTGATCAGCGCCTGGGTGGCGAGGTAGTCGGGCTGGCGCTCGCGGGCGAGTTTGAAGGATTGATCAAACGACGGGACGAACTCCGGCTCATTAGGCAATGCGACGGCGCCGACGGCTTGGTGGAACTCGAACTGGCCGATCAGAGCCTGCAAGGCGTCCTCGGTGTTTCGCACCGCCTGCATCGCGGTCACGATGCCGTTCTGGGCATTGGCGAGGCCCACCTCGGCCGAAAGCACGTCGAGGTCTGTCGCCACGCCGGTGCTGCGGCGGGTACGGTTTTCCTCAAGCAGCCGTTCGGCGAGCTCGAGGCTGCGCTGACGCACGGCCAGCTGCCCGCGGGCGAAGACGAGATCGTGGTAGGCGACCTCGGTGTCGCGAATCACCTGGAGCATACGGGCCTCGTAATCGAGGCCGGCGATCGAGAGGCCGAGTTTCGAGCGATCGATCTGGGCGCGATTCACGCTGAGGCCAGCGCCGCGGAGCAAGGGCTGGGTGATGCTCAGGGCGACGTCGCTCGTGTAGGCGGGGTCGATGGCGGCGGTGACCGGGCGGGAGGCACCGCGATCGAGGCCGGTGCTTAGCGCGACGTTGGCGCCGGTGAGAAGGTTTTGCGACACGCCGACACGGGCGTCGGTGGTGTCAGCGTGGGTGCTCCGGCCGGAAATGCTGCCGAGCGCAGACGTCTCGTATTCACCGCGGGAAGCGGTCGCGACGAAAACCGGTTCGAACACGGATTTGGCGATGTTGATGTCCTCGCGGGCGACCTCGGTGGAGAAGGCTTGGATTTGCAGCGCGAAGTTCTTCTGCATCGCCCGCGCAATGCACTCTTCGAGGGTGAGACTCGGCACCGTGGCGACAGCCGGCGGTGGCGTGGGATCGTTGGACTCCTGGGCGTGCGCCAGCGCGGGAGCGAAGGCGGCGAGCGGAAGCGAGAGGGCGAGGAGACGGGCGTTGAGACGAGGCATGATGGAGACGTCGGCAAGTCGGAGAGAGAACACCGGAGGAAGCGCGAAGTTACTGTTTTTCAAAGTGACCGTCGCTGGTGCGCTTCAGCAAGGTGAAGCCAGTGTCCTTCGCGCGGGAGACGGTGCTACGAGAGGAAAGTTTCGGGGCCTGCACGGATTCTGCGGCGGCGCGTTGCACGGGGAGGCCGCAGCGCGGGCATGCCGTGAGCGCGGCCGCCCCGCTCGTGGTCGCATGATCGAAGCCATCCCCGCATAACTTGCAGGGCGGGCGGATCGGGACGTAGCGATGCAGCGGCATGCTCGACCACTTTCGGGCAGCGCGCGGCCGGTTTCGAGGCGAAACGTGCCAAGCGGTTGGCGCCGGGGATAAACGGTTCACAAAAAAAGCGGGTCCGTGAGGACCCGCTTGGAAAAGGGGAGCACCCTCGCTCAGAGCTTCGGCTCGGTGCGCTTCAGCTCGGCGGCCACCAACTCGGAAAGATAGGCGCTGGCGCCAATGCGGGAGTTGACGGAGGCGAGCTGTGCGCGCGTGGCGGCGTATTGCGCGTTGGACTCGGAGAGATCAGGCACCTGCTTGTCCGCCACATAGATGAAGGCGGCCCGGTCGGCACCGGTCATGATGAGATCGGACACGCGGCCCTTCTCGAGGCGATCGAGCGAGCCGAGCAACGTGTAGTCGGCATCCTGCGGCGGCTGGCGGAGCGTGAACGGCGCCAGTTGCTTCGTCTCAGCTTTCACCGCGCCCACGCTGGCAGTCACGGCTTTCTCAAAGGAGTCGCCGGCTTTGAGGCGGTTCTCGATCGCCGTGCGCATCGTGCGGCCGAGCTCCATGAAACGTTTGCGCTTCTCACCCTCGACGTAGTCGGCCTGCACCTTGGCCCGCACCTCGGCGAGGATCGGGGTGTGAGCGGGCAGGGTTTCGCGATAAACGATGACGGCTGCGCCGGCAGGCGTGGAAACGGCATCGGAGAAGAGGCGATTGGGACCGAGCTTGAAGGCTTCTTCGGCGACCGCCGGCGAGCGGCCAAGCTCGGCCGGGCCGTCTTCGAGTGTAAACGGCGCGAGCTGCACGAGCGAAAGTTTCTGCGCGCTCAACAGCGCCTCGAATTGCGGGCTGTCGGGTTGAGCCTTCGATTCGAAGAGCGAATAGGAGAAATCGGACGCGGCCTTGAGGGCGTATTGCTGGCCGCGCTGGAAGCGCAAAGCCGCCTCGACCTGCGGACGCACGGCGGCGAAGGCGGCGTTCGGGTCGGTCGCGTTCTTGTCGGCGTTGGCCGGTTGCGGGAAACGCGCGGGATTGGATTCGTAGAAGGCGCGCACGTCGGTCTCGGTGAGTTTCACGTGGTCGAGGTAGGCCGTGGCCGGGAAGCTCACGACGGACACCGACACTCGGGGCGCGACCTCGTAGCGGAAGGTGTTTTCTTCGAAAAATTTCGTCAGCTCAGCGTCCGTCGGCTGGATGCCCGGCGCATACGAACCGTAGTCGAGCGAGGCCGTGGCGATGGACCAGCGCGTATCGGCGCGGGTGAGCATGGAGGCGACGTCGTCCGCCTGCACGTAGCCGGGGCCGCCCAGCAATTGCTGGACTTTGTTGACGCGGACGTCGTCGGCGAGCACGCGGCTGACCGAAGCTTCGTTGAAACGCGGGTTGTTCTTCAGCGAGTCGCGAAACATCGTGTAGCGCGACGCATCGAACTGGCCATCCTGGCCCGCGAAAACGCGCAGGGTCTTGATGTAGTCGGCGATCTCGAGCTTCGAAGTCGCAGGGATGCCCCATTCCTTCGCGAGCTGCAGGGCGGCCGCACGTTGCAAGCCGTAGCTCTGCAACTCCTCTCCTTCGACGCCGTAGCCCGACTGGAGCTGGGCGCTGAGGCTGGCGTCGCCAAACAGGCGAGCTTGGTCTTCCTGCGAGGCGAGATTATAGCCGAACACCATGCGCTCAGTCAGGTGCTGACGGTCGGCGCCGCCCAACCCGGAGGAGGCGTTGGTAACGAAGACGAAAGCGACGATGACCACGGCCAGCAGCAACATGAACACGACCTTGAAGTGCTGCTGGAAGGTTTTCTGGATCCAAGAAATCATGGGGAAAAGTAGCGACGGTAGGTTCGCGGTTCAGTGAGGCAAGGGAGAACTCGCGCCAGCCGGCGGACCGGGGTGGGACACAGTCCGGACCGGGACGAGCCAGGGTGCGCGCACCGTCACGGCGCGGCGCGCGGCTAGGCCTGGCCGTGCGGGAGGGCGGCCGGGCGACTCGTCTCGTCGAAGGGGTGTTCGATGAAGAGTTGCTCGAGGCTTTTCTGGAAGAACGGATCGTCGGAGATGCGATCGAGGGCGGCGTCGTAGTGCCGCAGGATCGGGTCGATGTGGCCGAGGGTGGTCCCGGTGGGGTCGACGCCGAAGTTGTCGTCGAGGCGCTTGAATTCGAGCAGGCTCATGCGGTTGAGCGGGCGGGCCGGTTGGTAGAGCAGATCGTCCGTCGGTTCATCGGGCGGCGGCGGCACCGGGGTGATGAGTTTCATCTCGACGAGCCGGCTGAGGCAGGCGTTGAGAATCTGCGTCGGCACTTTGACGAGCGTGCCCAGGTGAGAGGCGGAGACGGGCGGCAGGCAGGCCTGGAAACGCCGACCGATCGTGATCAGGACGACGAGCGAGAGGCGTTCGCGGGTGGATTCGGTGAGCTGGCTCCACGCCGCCTGGCTATTGCGGAAATGAACGTTCTGCACCGCGTAGCTGATGATCGCGCCGACCAGCAGGTAGAGCCAGAAGACGTAGAGTCCCAGCATCAGCACGATCGGGAGAGCGAGCGATCCATAGAGGCTCTTCGTCAGGATCACGCGGCGGACGTAGAACAGCGCGACGAAATTATTGAGCAGCAGAAGGGCGGTGACCACCAGTGCGGCGATTAGCGCCGCGCTCCAGAATACGCGGGTGTTCGGGATGATCCGGTAAACCATCGTCAGCAACACCACGAG
>JAEYQF010000199.1 GCA_023410155.1 Verrucomicrobiota bacterium
CGAGCAACCCGCCAAGCGCCTGGCCGACGAAGACGAAGCCGACGATCTCCCCGACCTCGACGAAGAGGAAGAGGAGAAACTCAAGAACGACGAGTCGCTCAAGTGGGACGAGGACGACGAGTCCGAGGACGACGAAGACGGCGACAAGGACGAGGACGACGAAGATTCGGACGACGACAAGGACTCCGACGACGATGAGGAAGAAGACGAGAAACCGCGGAAGAAATCCCGCGGCAAACGCTGAGTTCCCGTCCGCGTATCCACTCTTTCAACACGGCAGCCTTCCACGGCTGCCGTTTTCTTTTGCCGGAACAGAGCTACACCTCCCTCTGACCTGGTTCGCACCTCACCCCGACCCGAGCCACGGCCGGTCCCCGGGGCGCGCCGCATTTGGGCACGGCTCGGTCCGCCCGGCGGCGTGGGTCATGCCACACCCCGGCGCGAGTCGCGCCAAACTCTGGCGTGACTCAACCCCGCAACTCGAGCGCCATCTCCTTCGCGAAATACGTGAGGATCATGTCCGCCCCCGCTCGCTTGATCGCGAGCAGCGATTCCCGCCGCGTCTTCGGCAGATCGAGCCAGCCCAGTTTCGCCGCGGCCTGGAGTTGCGCATACTCGCCCGAGACTTGATAGGCAGCCACCGGCTTCGACGTGGCGCCACGCACATCGCGGATGATGTCGAGATAGGGCCCCGCCGGCTTCACCATCAGGATGTCGGCGCCCTCCGCTTCATCGAGCGCCAGCTCCGTCAGCGCGGCGCGGCGATTGGCCGGATCGAGTTGATAGGTCGCTTTGCTCAGCAGATGCGTGCCGGCCGCCTGCGCGCTGCCGACCGCATCGCGAAATGGGCCATAAAAAGCGGAGGCAAATTTCACCGAATACGCCATGATTCCCGTGCCGGTGAAACCGGCCGCATCGAGGGCCCGGCGGATCGCGCCCACCCGCCCGTCCATCATGTCGCTGGGGGCGACGAGATCGACGCCGGCTCGGGCGTGCAACACGGCCATTTTCGCGAGGACAGCGACCGTGCGATCATTGTCCACGTCGTCGCGTGCGGCAGTCAGCAGCCCGTCGTGTCCATGCGTCGTGTAAGGGTCGAGCGCGATGTCGGTGATGACCGTCAGCGCCGGCACGGCTTTTTTCACCGCCCGAACGGCGCGCAGGATGAGCGCGTCTTCGTGCAGCGCAGCGGAGCCTTCGTCGTTCTTCAATTTGGCGTCGAGCTTGGGAAACAGCGCGACGGCCGGCACACCCAGAGCGGCGAGCTGGCGGCATTCGTCCACGAGCGCGTCGAGGCCGAAGCGAAACACGCCCGGCATCGAGGCGATCTCTTCCGGCCCCGTGTTGCCCTCCACGACGAAGAGCGGCGCGATGAGATCGGCTGCGCGCAGCTGCGTCTCCTCCACCAGCGCGCGAAGGCTGGCGGTGCGGCGCAGGCGCCGGGGACGTTGCGTGAGTTCGAGCGAAAACGAGTCGGCCATGAGAGCCGCACCCTAGAGCAAGCGCACGATCCCGCGCGAATCGTTTTTCGCCGTCACCCGCCGCGAGTGGCCAGGGTCCAGGTGCCCGCGCCGCGACATTCCGGACATTCCTTGATCAAGGGAATCTGCCCGTCTGCGCATTCGGTGCACTTCATACGGCCGCGCGAGCACTCGGTGCATTCCTTCTTGATCACGCTGCCCTTCCCCTTGCCCGTCCCTCCGCACGTGGCACAACTGACCGGACGGCCGTCCTGCACAACGGAGCCGCTGCCACTGCACGAGGTGCACGGCGGCGAACCAGGCTCGAAGGAAAATGCGCGGCCATCGCAGCGATGACAAACGAGCGTGCCTTTGCCGCCGCACGCGGAGCACGGAGCCGCGGTGCGGATTTTCCCCGAGCCGCTGCAGGTGTCGCACGGGTGCGACTCGTGGAGTTCGCTGAGACGTTTCTCCACCGCGGCGTCGCCCTGCGATCCGCCCACATACAGATTCGCGGCGCGAGCGTAGTTACCCTTCTCGTCGAAATGGCGGGCGAGTTTGAGCCGAAGCGCCTTCAGATCCGCCGCCAGCAGCCGTTTCTCGTGGTAGCCGCCGCGCGTGGCCACCCCTTCTCGCGAGAGCATCGTCGCGACGCGGGAAGCGGCGCGTTCCGAATCGCGTTGGACGATCTGGAGGATGATCGGCAAGGCGCGCTCTTCCTCGCCAGCCTCGAAAGCCCGACACGCCCAATCGAGCGCGTGGTCCAGGTTGGCCGGCGTCCCGATGCCGTGCTGCCAGCAACGCGCCACGTCGGGCCAGGCGGCCACGAGGCCTTTTTCGGCAGCTTTGCTGTAGCACGCGAACGCCTGCGCCGGCACCCGCGCGATCCCCTGGCCCGTCTCGTAAAGCTCGCCCAGCATCCGCCATGCCTCGGGCGGAGGGTCGCGGCCCGTGAGCACGCGTTGCAGCACATCCATCTGGCGCTTCGGATCCCGGGGCACTTCGTTCGCGGGGCGCGCATACAACGCGAGCACCGGGCTGACTGAGTCTGCAGCACCCTCCATCGCCCCCGCTTCATACCAGCGCAACGCCTGCCCGACTCTGCCCGCCTGCAGATCCTGCGCAGCCACCCACACACGCGCCGCCGCGTCACCCGCCACGGCCGCCTCGTGGAGAAACGGATAAGCTTCCGCCGCCGCTTCGGGCCGGTTTTTGATCAACGCCCACCCATAAATGGCCCGGAAAGGCTGACGCGTGCGCACCGAGGTCTTCGCGATTGCACCGAGTTCGGCCAACACCGCCGGGCCGTCGTGCAATCGCATCGCCCGCTGCGCCCGACGCCAGTGCCCGAGCACCGCTTCATCGGGATCTTCGAAGAAATCCGCTGCGTTGGTGACTGCCGACCACTCCGCCAGCAGCGGGTCGTCCGGCGGCGCGGCCGCGCTTAGCAACTCCACCTTCAACAACTGCCCGGGCGTGAGAGTCCCGATCGGCGCGGCCTCCAGTTCCTTTCGCAACTCAGCCAGATCCCCGGCTGCGATCTCAGGCTCCTGCTCCCGCAGCGCCCGGTAATACGATGGGTTCTGCCGGCTCAACTCAGCAAGCGGCCGGCTGTAATGAACATCTTGATACGCGCGAAATTCGGCATCGGCCGGGAAGCGAACCTCAGGCAAACGGGCCAGGAGCGCCGCGGCCTGCTCCCCCTTGCCCGCCGAGATCAGGCGGTCGATTTGATGGGCTGCATCGCGCACCGCACGCGCGCTGGCATCGCGGTCCAGCGAAGCCGTCATCTGCTCAAAGATCCGGGCACGTTCGCGAGCCCAGGTCCGCGACGGCTCACGTGTCTGCGAATCCGCCCAGAGGCGCATCCGCTCCGCCCGCCAGCGCAACAGCTGCATGCGTCCCTCGTAGTGCTCCACGGCTGCCGCGCGCTCCGCCAGCATCGATCGGACGATCCGGGGTTCGGCGCCCGCGGCGCCTTCCCATTGGCGCGAGAGCCAGCTGGCAGTCGACAGGATCGCTCCCACCACCAC
>JAEYQF010000204.1 GCA_023410155.1 Verrucomicrobiota bacterium
TTATTGCCGCGTCATGTTGGGAATCCGTGCGCCGCGCATCGGACTGATGACGATCGGCACCGAAGAGGGCAAGGGAAACACCCTGATCACAGAGACTCACGAGCAACTCCGCCGCGCCGGAGAATTCGTGAACTACGTCGGTCCCATCGAGGGTTTCCAAGTCTTCGCCGAACATGTCGACGTGGTCGTCTGCGACGGTTTCGTCGGCAACATCATGATCAAGAGCTGGGAGTCGCTCGTGAAGTTTTTCTCCGGGATGCTAAAGGAGGAACTCCGCGCCAATCCGATGCGCGCCACCGGAGCTCTGCTCTCGAAGGGCGCATTCAGCGCATTGAAAGAGCGCATCAATCCCGAGCGTTACGGCGGCGCTCCGTTGCTCGGGCTGCGCGGCAACATCCTCAAGGCGCACGGTTCCTCCAACCGCCACGCGATCAAAAGCGCCATCCATGCGGCCAGCCAGATCATCAAGGCCGACATGAACCACCGGATCGAAGCTGACGTCGCCCGCGTCAACGAATTGCTGACTCAGCCGGTTGCCTGACCGCTGCACGGCAAGTTGAGTCACATTTCATGGGCCACGTCTCCACCGTCATTCTGGGCACAGGTTCTTACGCGCCTGCGCGCGTGCTCACCAACGAAGAACTCTCCGGCGTTGTTGAAACCTCGGACGAGTGGATCCGCACCCGCACGGGCATCCGCGAACGCCGCATCGCCGGCGAAACGGAAGCCACCTCCGATCTAGCCGTCGAAGCAGGTCGCGCCGCCATCGCCGATGCGAAGATCGCTGCGACCGACATCGACTTGGTGATCGTCGCCACGGTCACGCCGGACTCGCCGATGCCCGCCACGGCGTGTCTCGTCCAACACAAGTTAGGTATCCGGGCCGACGTGCCGTGCTTCGACGTGAACGCCGCCTGCACCGGCTTCATCTACGCGATTGACGTCGCCAGCGCGATGCTCGGCTCCGGCCGTTATCGCTGCGCGCTGGTGATCGGGGCGGAAAAACTTTCCGCGGTGGTGGACTGGCGCGATCGGACAACCTGCGTGCTTTTTGGTGATGGCGCAGGCGCAGTCATCCTCGGTGCCAGCGAGCAGCCGGATACCGGAATCCTGGGCACCAAACTCGGCGCCTCCGGCGAAAACGCCTCGCTGCTCTCGATTGGAGCCACGCCCCCAGATTCGCTGTTTCAAAGTTCGGCGACCGCGGAGCGGCGCTACCTGCAGATGAAGGGCAAGGAGATCTTCAAGCTGGCGGTCCGCGCGATGGACGAATCCGCCCGGGATATCCTGGAACAACACAAACTACGCGCGGATCAGATCGCGCTCGTGATCCCCCACCAGGCGAATTTGCGCATCATCGATTCGATTTCCCAATACCTCGAACTGCCGATGGAGCGCTTTTTCGTAAACCTCGATCGCTACGGCAACACCTCCGCCGCCTCGATTCCCCTCGCCCTCGATGAGGCGCGCCGCGCGGGCCGGATTCGCTCCGGCGACATCACCTTGCTCGTGGCATTTGGGGCGGGCTTGACCTACGGAAGCGCGCTGATTCGCTGGTAAAACCTCTTCATGTTTACCTCGTTTGTCCGCGCGTCCGGCGCACTCCGTTTACTTTTCCTGTTTGTCTGCCTGTTCGCCGGGACGGCCCGTGGCGACATCATCTGGACACCCGAAACCGGCTGGCGCATCGAGGGCGGCGTGCTCTCGCAGCTGTCCGGCACCGACAGCCGTCGCGCGCTCGATCTGATGAATAAGGCCCGCCGGGCCGAGGAGCGTGGAAGCCGTGGCACGGCCATCCGCGCTTATCGGAGGGTCACGAAGAAATACAGTTCCTCGATCTACGCGCCGGAGGCCTACTACCGTTCCGGCAGGCTTTATCTCGCGCGCAAACAGTATCACAAGTCCTTCATCGCCTTTCAGAACACGGTTCAGCGCTATCCCAACAACAAGCGCTTCAACGAGGTCATCGGCGAGGAATACCGCATCGCGAGCGCGTTGCTCGACGGCGCCCGTCCGCGCTACTTCGGCTGGATCCCCGGCTTCAGAAGCCGCGAACGCGCTATCGCTTATTTTGAGCTCATCCTCCGCAATGCGCCGTATGGCGACTATGCGCCGCTCGCGCTCATGAACATCGCGCGCGGCCACGTGAAGCTGCGCAACACGGAGGAGGCGATCGATGCACTCGATCGCATGATCAACAACTACCCGCAATCGCTGCTCGCCCCCGACGCCTACCTGCGACTCGCGCAGACCCACGCCAAGCTCGTCGACGGTCCAAACTACGACCAGGGCTCCACCAAGGAAGCGATCACCTATTTCCAGGATTTCATGATCCTCTTCCCCAACGACCAGCACGTCGGCGCCGCCGCCGCCGGGCTGGACCAGATGAAGCAGGTGCTCGCCGAGAGCAAAATGACGATCGCGGACTACTACTTCAAAAAGCGGAAGAACCTCACCGCGGCGAAGGTCTTCTACAACGAAGCAATCACCGCCTATCCCGATTCGCCCGTCGCCGAGCGCGCCCGTCAGCAGCTCGCGATCGTCGAGGCTCGCGCCAACAACCAGCCCGCGCCTGCCACTCCTGACGCCCCAAAGAAGAAGAAACGTTTCTTCTTCTTCTGATCTGATCGCGCTTTCGACGGCGTTTCGGGCCAACTCAAACTTGCGCCGGTCACCCGCGCCGCATCCACTGGCGACAGCATGACTTTGCGGCTTCTCGCGTTTCTTTCCTGCGGCCTCGCGCTGGCTCTCAGCGCTTGCTCGCATTACCAGCTCGGCACCGAAGGCAAACTCGCCTTCACCACGCTCTACGTCGAACCGGTGGAAAACGAGACCACGGTCCCACAAGCGCAGGCGCTCCTTTCAACGCAGATCCGCGAGACCTTCTCACGTGACGGACGCGTGGTGCTCGTTAACTCCGCAGCTGAGGCTGATGCCGTCCTGCATGTGGTGGTGAAGGAATTCCGCCGGGACGTCGCTTCCGTGCTCGAGCAGGATCCCGGCCGCGCCCGCAAATTCGCACTCGTGCTCGGCGTCGATTGCACGCTGCGCAAGAACAGTGGCGACGTGCTGTTCTCGGAGCGCCGCGTCGAAGCCACACGCGACGCGTTCACTGATGGTGGTCAACTGCAGGCGGAGTATCAGATGCTGCCACTCCTGGCCGATTCCCTCGCGCAAAAGATCTCGCACGCCGTGCTCGACGTCTGGTGACTGTGACGGCGCCCTCCCCCATTCTCGCACCCTCCATCCTGGCTGGAGACCACGCGCATCTCGCCGCCAGCGCGCAAGTGGTGGCCGAAGCCGGCGCTTCGTGGATTCACCTCGACATTATGGACGGGCGATTCGTGGCGAGT
>JAEYQF010000221.1 GCA_023410155.1 Verrucomicrobiota bacterium
TTCTATGTGTTTGCGCGACGGCGGCGCGCGAGGCGCGCCAGAACCGCGCCGCAGAGATAAATCGATCCGGTCACGACAACCGGTCCGGCCGCGATGCCGGACAGGATGGATCCCTTCTCCGGAAACAGATCCGCGAGATCCGAGCGCACGACGGCACCGGAAAAATCTCGGGGCACAAGCTTCTCCAACTCTTCCTGCGAGCACGCGCGCGGATCGTCGGGCACAACCAGATGAATCTCGCCGGCATGCCGCGCGATCGCCGCAAGCAAAGGTCGCGCGCGATCGGCTCCGAGCACGCCCACGACCACGGTCGGACGCGAGTTGGTTTCGCGCGCGAGCTTTGCGAGATTTTCATCCAGCACCGCGGCGCCCTCGGGATTGTGCGCGGCGTCCAACACGAGCACACGCCCTTCAATTTCCCGCACATCCCAGCGTCCCGTCCACTCCACACGCGCGAGACCTTCGCGCATGATGTCGGGAGTGATTCGCCATTTCGCGTCGAGCTGGCGCGCGGTCAACGTAGCGGTCGCGGCATTCCACCGCTGGTAGTCGCCTATGAGTCGCGTCTGCGGATAGCGCGCAATCCCCTCGCCAAATACTTCTCGCACCGATGACACCGGCGAGTTGCACGCTGCCGCGCGTTCGCGAATCACTGCTTCCGCCTCGATCGGCACACGACCGAGCACGAGCGGGCGATGCGGTTTGATGATTCCCGCTTTCGCGCGCGCGATCGACGCGAGCGTCGCGCCGAGATATTCCGCATGATCGAGACCGATCGATGTGATCACGGTGATCCCGGGATCGACGACATTCGTGGCGTCGAATTCTCCGCCGAGTCCCACCTCCATGACCGCGACATCGCACGCTGAGCGCGCGAAGTGCAGGAACGCCATCGCCGTCATGAATTCGAAAAAGCTGGGACGATGCTGGTCGCCGTGTTCCGCCGCCAGTCGATCGGCGAACGGATCGAGTTCACGCACAAACTCCGCCACCTGTTCGTCGGTCAGCGCCACCCGGTTCACCTGCACCCGCTCGCCGACGGAAACCAGATGAGGGGACGTGTAGAGCCCCACGCGCCAACCGGCGGCGCGCAGGATCGACTCGATCATCGCAGCGACCGAGCCTTTGCCATTTGTGCCCGCGATGTGAATGACCGGCGTGCGATTCACCGCCCCGTCCAGCGCGGGCACCAGCCGCCTCATGCGATCGATGCCGTAGCCGTTTCCGGCAGGCTTCAGCGCACAGAGATACTCGAGGACCGCCGCGCTCTCGCGATAATCCCCGGCGAACACACGCCCTCCTCAGGCTTTCGGCGTCGCCGGCTTCTTCCGCAGGTAAAGCGCGGCCAGCAGATCGCGCAGCCGTTCGCGCATTTCCAGCCGGCTGACGATCTGGTCGATCAGGCCGTGCTTCAGGAGAAACTCCGATGTCTGGAAGCCCGGTGGCAGCGTCTGCTTTGTCGTGTCCTTGATCACGCGCGGGCCGGCGAATCCGATCAAGGCGCCGGGCTCGGCCAGAATCACGTCGCCCAACGTGGCGAAACTCGCCGACACGCCGCCAGTCGTCGGGTGTGTGAGCACCGAGATATAGGGCAGCTTGGCCTCGGCGAGGCGGCCCAGTGCGGCACTCGTCTTCGCCATCTGCATCAGCGAGAGAATTCCCTCCTGCATGCGTGCGCCGCCGGACGTGCTGAAGATGATGCACGGGATCTTCTTTTCCAGCGCGACCTCGATGGCGCGCGTGATCTTTTCTCCCGCCGCCGAGCCCAGAGTGCCGCCGCAAAAGCGGAAATCCATCACCGCAACCGAGACCTCGATGCCGTGGATCTTGCCCGTGCCGGTGATCACCGCCTCGGGCAGTCCGCTCTCCTTCTCGTATTTCTTGATGCGGGCCGGATACGGAGCCGAATCAACGAACTGCAACGGATCGCTGGAGCGCACCTTCGCCGCGGTCTCGGCGAAAGTCCCCTTGTCGAGCAGGTGCGCGAGCCGCTCACGCGCGCCGATCGGGAAATGGTGGCCGCTCTTCGGCACGACCATCTGGTTGTCCGCGATCTCCTTGGTGAACACGGCTTCGCCGCTCACCGGATCCTTGGTATAGACTCCCTCGGGAATCTCTTTTTTGCGCGTCTTGCGAACCGTGTAGGAAGGTTTGTCGAAATGCGTGGTCATGAGGAATCAGCCGTGGCCGAAGGTGACGACGTCCAGGTTCAGCGCGCCCGCACGCCGAAGCGTAAGAGCGCAGCTGTTGAGGGTGGAACCTGTGGTGAAGACATCATCGACCAAAACCAAGTGACGGTCGGCTGTTATGGATGCGCCTTTCGCGAGTGCAAAGGCATTTCTCAGGTTGGCTTGGCGCGTCTTCCGATCGTGTTTCGTTTGCGAAACGGTATCCAGTTCGCGCGACAGCAGATGCACCACACGGGTGGCGCCGCCCGCGGCGTTGGCGAGGCATTCGGCCACGAGCGCGCTCTGGTTGTAGCCGCGCTCGCGCTGCTTGCGCGGGTGCAGCGGCACCGGCACGAGCCACGCTTCACGCACCAGCGCCAGCACGTGCGGCGATTGCCGGAAGATCTCCTCGAGGTCTCGCAGCACGTGCAGGCCGCGATGGTATTTCAGCTCGTGCACGAGCGCACGGCCCACGCCCTTCAAGAGCACCGCTGTTCGGCCCTCGCGATACGCGGGCGCCAGACCCTCGCAATGAGGACACATCCGCTCGCCGACACATTCACCGTAGAACGGGTGCCCGCACGTCGTGCAATGGGGAGCGCGCACCCGCTCGATCTGCGGTTCGCAACGCGGGCAAATCGCGCGAAACACTCCCTCACTGGGGACGATCCCGCGGCAGTGCACGCATATCGGCGGAAACACCACGTCGCTCAATCCGCGTCCGAGCTCTGCCAGGAGCGCCCGCATCAGTAGTAAACCTTCGTTAGAAACAAGCCCTGCGGCGGCGCCGTCTGCACCAGCGGCACGCGTTTACCGCCGGCGAGAATCTCCCGCACCTGCGCCGCGGAGATCCTTCCTTCGCCGGCCGGCACGAGCACGCCGACGAGGCTGCGGACCATCTTGTAGAGAAACCCATTCGCCTCCGCAGTGATGCGGACCGAGCGCCCGCGCTTCACGATCTCGAGCCGCCGCAGATCGCGCACGGTGTCCTCGCGCTCGGTTCCGTTCACCGCGGCGAACGCCCGGAAGTCGTGGGTGCCGCGAAGCTCGGCCGCACATCTCTCCATGGCCTTGAGATCGAGGGGGCGAAACACCGGCCAGCAATACGGCCGCGTAAACGGATCCGCGTCTCCCAGATGCACGAAGTAGTCGTAGCGTTTTCCCGTGGCACTGAACCGGGCGTGAAACTCCGGCGACGCGCGACGCACGCTGCGGATCTGAATCTGCGACGGCAGCGCGCCGCGCATCGCGGCGAGGAGTTTCTCGGTGCCGTGCGTCCACTCCGCCTCGAAATGAAAAACCTGCGCCCGCGCATGCACGCCGGCATCGGTGCGTCCGCTGCCGTGGATACGGATCTGAGTTTTGAAGATCTGTGCGAGCCGCGCCTCGATCACATCCTGGATCGCCGTGCCGCCGGTCTGGCTTTGCCAGCCTGCGAAGGGAGTGCCGTCGTAGGCGCACTCGCAACGCCAGCGGGTCGCGCTCACGCGTCTCCCTCCGGCGG
>JAEYQF010000251.1 GCA_023410155.1 Verrucomicrobiota bacterium
ACGTATGAGAGCAGGCCGACGATATTCATGACTGAGCCCAGACGCCACAGGCCTCCGACGTCTGTCCACACGGTGCCGGCTCGAGGAGAGCGTCGCGGGTGAGATCGAAGTAGATAGTAGCCGACCATCCAACTGAGGAGCGCCACGAGAGCCGCCGCCCAAGCGATTCCGTAATAGGGCCTCATATCCACCCCGCGGTCGGTCGAATCGCCAAATTGACGCGCAAAAAGCGGACCGAGGATCACGTAATAAATGTAGATGGCGCCGATGAACCAAGGCGGAGACCAGACCGCCATCACGTCTCGATTGAGGTAGCAGCGGGTCACCATCCAGGCGCAGATGACCATGTTCACCGTCCAGAGAACCCATTCGAGAGCACTGAGTGAGTCGTCGATCATACGAGTGGGGAACTAGAGCCGCGAAGTTCGGCTGCGCCAACTTCGTCCGACACTTTGGTTCCTGAATGAGCGGCAGGACCTGTCCAATCCAGCCCGCCACCGATGGCGGTCTCAGGAATGGCGTCACGCAGCCACGGAGCAGAGGGGGCCGGAACCGCCGGGGACGTCCGGCAAAGACAGGAAAAGAAATAATCGGTCACAGCTTCGAGCCCGATCCGGCGGCGCCAGGACTCGGGATCCGGGCGTTCGCGGACGGTGCGCCTCTCGCTGCAGACCGTGCGCAACGCGTTCGCCAGCTTCTGCCGATCTCCCGGAGGAACGACATAGCCGTCCCTGCGGTCGCGAATCAGATCGGCAGCTCCACAGGACGACGTAACGATCACCGGCACGCCCCCCGCCAATGCCTCGTTGATCACAAGTCCCCAGCCGTCGAAATGAGAGGGCAACACGAGCACATCCGCTTTTCGGATCCGGTCGTCAATCTCGGCCGAACTGACGGAGCCAGCGAAGGACACTCGATCGCTGACGAAACGTTTCTCGGCTAACTGTTCGAGGTGGGCCCGATCAGGACCTGTTCCGATCAGCGTAAGGCGCGCGTCAGGAGCGTCGTTTGCCATATCGGCGAACGCGTCGATCAGCAGATCCACTGCTTTGCGCTCGATGAGTTGGCCCACGAAGACCAGCTCGAAACCCGCGCTCTGCCCGTTCGGACGGGCGCGAAACACGTGATGCTTGAAGTAGCCAAACGGCAGCACTCGTTGACGACTACCTGCCAGCCCCGCGTAGAAGTTTTCCGCCAAACGCGAGATCGCGAAAATGCCTTGTGACTGTCTCAGCAGCATCCGCCCCATGAAATCGCGGACGAAGCGGCGAACTCCACCTCGGCGCCCGCGCGAATCCGGCACCTCGGCATGAAAATAGACGGGAGTGCCGAGAAGCATCAGAATCACCGTCGCGAAAAGAAATTCCGGCACGGCCCAGATTCCGTTGATGACATGAACGTGATCCCGGGCGCGCCAAGCCCAGCGCAAAGCCGCCAGAAATCGACCGGTCGCGGGAAGTGAGCTTGAGCTAAACCCCGCTCCGTCGATCACCCAACCGAGCTCCTTGCGCATCGGGTCCAGAGGCTGCCCGAAAATCACGTGCAGGTTCGCTTCAGGACGTCGCGCAAGCGCCCGAAAGAAATCCGCCTGATAAGGCGAAGGCATATTCATCCAAATGCTGAATGAGCGCGTCTCGATTGGCTTTTGTGACATGGAGTTGCTCATCCCTCAGCTCACCGCTGCCGCGAGACGCTGCCCATACGCTTCCAATGAGAGATCCGCCCGCCGTCCAAGTGCCGCTTCCGAATAGCGCGCAATCACCGGAGGATTCTCGATCAGTTCGGACAGAGCACCCCTTAATTCCTCAACGCTCAGCTCGTTCAGCACGATGCCCGCGTCTCCGCCTTGGATTGGGGCGCCACAGTTCTTGGTCACCACGACGGGCACGCCATGACTCAACGCTTCGTAGATGACCGTGGCCGAGCCTTCGCAGGTCGACGGCAACACGAACACATCCGCCCATTGATAAAGGTCCCTCATCGTAGAGCGGGCGACTTGTCCGAGAAACTCCACGTGGGCCGGTGCACTCTCCACGCGTTCGGGCCGAAGGCCGATGCCACCCGCGAATCTGACGTGTAGCTTTTCACCGCCAAATGCACGCGCCGCTTCAATCAGGTAAGGCGCGCCTTTCCGAAGATCTACTTTACCGGCGCACAACACGTGGAGCGGTCTTCCGACCGGCCCGGTCTTCACCGCCGTTTCAGCCGGTAGTGAGATGCCGTAGGGCACTTCACGGATCTTCGCGCCATCCGCGCCAGCATCGCGCAGACATTCCGAAACGTAGGGCGACGGCGAGATGATCAGATCGGCCAGGTCCCACTCCTCCCGCTCACGAGCGACCCATGCGGCTTCGTTCCAATCCGCAGTTTTCTCGCGGCTCCAATTCTTCCACTCACGATTCTGCGAATGGAGCTGGCGAAAGAACTCCGGGAACGGAGCAATCATCTGCTCGAGCACACAGAACTTTCCCTGCCGCTTGGCCGCACGAAACAGTTCCGTGCTCGACTGACAGAACCCGAACACCGCATCGCAGCTTCGGAACAGCCGGTGAGAGGCCACGCTGCGACCAAACTCATCGTTGAACTCGGCAAACACCTGAGGATGCGGACGACGACTCAACGCGCGGGAATAGCGAAAACCGAGAGCATTGAAGGCCACCACGCTCGATGCAGGTAGATCGGCGCGTCGCTGCTGGAGTCGAATGGCGAAGCGTCCGCTCAACCACGGCTTCAGCACTTTCAGCACCGGATGCAGTGCGCTCCCCGCGCCGGCATACGCATCCGTGAAGAGCGCATGGAGCAAGCCGGCGCGGTGCAGTTGCACCGCCGCGCCGTAGTGCAATCGGGCGCCGAGGTGAACTACGGCATACCTCCGCTTCTGTGCTGTCGTTGCAGGCGGCCTCATCGTGATTCGCTCATGCACTCCACCACCCGCCTGGCGTTTATCTGCCAGGAATTTTCCTCCTCATATGCTTCCCAATGCGGTGCGGGTGGCACGGCGAAGAAACGGCGAATGCCGTGGCGCAGTGCGAGCGCATCGTCCGGCTCGACCCACACGCCCAAGGAGTGCCGTTTCACTTGAGTCTGGAGATTACCCTCTCCGCCCGACGCTACACACGGACGGCGGAACGCGACGGCCGCATTCAAAACACCACTCGCCGAACGAAAACTTCGGCTATACGTAAGCAAAACCAGATCCGCGGCGCGAAAGAGTCCTCCCACCTCTTCTTCCGGGACGAAGCGGTCGACCCATCGGCAACGATCTGCGACACCCGCCTCCCGTGCCAGGCGGCGGTAGTGTTCGATTATCTGCTGTCCTCCTGACTGGGCTCGTCCGGCAACTACAAGAAACGCGTTGGGGAAATCGCGTAACGCGGGAATCGAAAGGTGAAGGTTCTTCCCTTGCCTGAGGTGCCCGAATGAAAGCCAAACAAACGCCGATTCCGGCAGATTCAGATTTGTCCGCACCTGTTGCCGCGAGTCTCCGCGATCCATCAATGGATATGGTCCATGCGGGATAACCGTAGTGCGCAGCGCGGACATGGGAGCGCTGGTGTCGAGATGAATGTCCTCGTGCACGAAGGCTTCGCGCAGAAATGAATAGCCCGCCGCGATGGATCGCCGATGCCACCACCGCGGCCCGACAACATGGTCGCGCACAGGATCGTGCACGATCGCGCCAAAGACTGTTCCGGAGCGCGCCAAGGAGCGCAACGGACTGGACCAGAGGGGCGCCAAATACTCGGCGTAAGATGCCATCAGCACGTGCTGAGCTTTTTCTCGCGCGGTTATCTCCGCCAGTGTGCGGTGAGCCTGCAGAATCCTCAGTCCCGCAGCGAACGTCCGAAAGGGCCGTGGCCATTGCATCGGATAGACACAGCGGAGCTTGTTAATCGAAAACTGGTCGCTCGAACGTGCCGGGAAACGGGCCGGCGCGAGGAACTCGATATCCACACCCTGCGCCACCAACGCATTTGCCTGATATCGGGCGTAATCGGCCATCCCCCCTCCGGTCGCCGCACAGAAATATACCAGCTTCATCCGCTGGCCCTCGCAGCTCGCGCGATCCGTCCCTGCTGCCTCACCCATTCCTGCGCACCAACCCAACGCCGGTAACCGCTCCAACTCACCGGGTGGCGCGATCGCAAACACTGCGACACGCCTTTGACCGCGGCCCACCACCACACCGGCTCAGTGAGGAGCCACGCAAAACCACGACGGGATGCATAGCGGGCCTGCGATGCTATCGTATAAAGCAGTCGATATGGCACGACGGGCCATGGACACCGAAGAAGTATGCTCCAGCATTCGTTCCGAGCATGACGCCGATGCGTCCTCAATTCATTTCGCATCACTCCCGTGTAATGATGCCGGACGATCAAATCCGGATAATAGAGTACATCCCACCCTGCCGCTAAACACTGGATTGCGTAGTCCGGCTCCTCGAAAGCGTGGAAGAAAAATGGAGGAAATCCGGGGAGTTGCAGATACACCGCCCTGCGATAGCAGGCTCCAGAGTTCGGGTATGAACTTGTGACCGCCACGGGGCCAAAATCCCGCTGCGATAGAGTTTCGGGATACTCGTCCGTGCGTTGCGGAAAATGAGCAACCGCGAGCTTCGGTTCCGCGCTAAATAAATCGCGCAGAACCGACAGACAATCGGCAGCCTCAGGATAAC